>DATDKO010000250.1:0-13464 GCA_036519935.1 Rubrobacter sp.
CCCCTGCAAGCGCCTACCGCGAGCTGGTTCTGAGCTTGCGGGCCCAGGGCGTCCCGCATGAGGACAAGGCCGCGGCGTTCGAGAAGATCCCGCTCGAATCCCGCGTGGCCATGGAGCCCCGCCCCTACCAGAAGGAGGCCCTCGGCGCCTGGCGCAGGGATGGGCTCAGGGGCGTGGTCGTCCTGCCGACCGGCGCCGGGAAGACGGCCGTGGCCGTGAGCGCGATGGAGCGCGTGGGGCGGAGCACGCTGGTCGTCGTTCCGACCCTCGCGCTGCTGAAGCAGTGGTATTCCGTCTTGCAGGACGCCTTCGGCGGCTCGGTAACGATCGGGCTGCTCGGCGGCGGCTACCACGAGATAACGCCCATCACGGTGACGACCTACGACTCTGCCTACATCCACGCCGAGCGATACGGGGACCGCTTTGCACTCGTCGTCTACGATGAGGTGCATCACTTGCCTGCCCCGAAGAACGCGATCATCGCGAAGATGCTCCTCGCGCCCTACGCTCTCGGTCTCACAGCCACGCCGGAGAGACCCGACGGAGGGCACGGGCTGCTTCCCGAGCTTGTGGGGCCCGTCGTCTACCGCCGCTCGCCCGAGGACCTCGCCGGGACTTACCTGGCCCCCTTCGAGCTGGTGCGCATACCCATCGAGCTCACGGCCCAGGAACGCTTCGATTATGTCCAGGCCGAGGCCGTCTACAGGGACTTCCTGGAGAAGCACCGTCTACCGATGCGCTCGCCCGAGGACTGGCAGCGCTTTATCATGGTCGCCTCCACGAGCCATTCGGGGGGGAGGGAGGCGTTGCTCGCGGCGCGGCAGCGGCGTGAGATCAGGGAGGGCGCTATGCGGAAGGGCGCGACGCTGGAGACGCTCCTCAGGAGACACTGGGACGACCGCGTCATAGTCTTCGCCAAGAGCGTCGATGAGGTCTATGCACTCAGCAGAAGGTTCCTCATACCAGGCGTAACCTACGAGACGCCAGCCCGCGAACGCAAGGAGATACTGGACCGCTTTCGGGAAGGCCGCTACAGGGCCGTTATAGCCTCCGACGTCCTGAACGAAGGGGTCGACGTTCCTGACGCTGGCGTCGCCGTCATACTCGCCGGCAGTGCATCCCGTCGCGAATACGTCCAGCGTCTTGGCCGTATCCTCCGCCCAAGAGAAGGCAAACGGGCAATCCTCTACGAGCTCGTTACGGCCCAGACCGGCGAAGAGTTTACGGCCCGCCGCCGCAAGGAGGCTGTCCTCTAATGCTCCGCAGCGAGCACGTCATGGCCCGCCTGTACCGCGGCAAGCTTGTCCCACACAAGCTCTCACCGGACGATCGGCGCGCCCTCGCTGCCGCAGAGGAACTCTGCGACATCTACCACGCCCACGTCGGACTAACGAGATCCCGCCTGGAGAGGGAGCTGACGGTACAGGAGGAGGGTCTCGGTCCCGGCCTCGACTCCCGCAGAGGATTCAAGATCGTACGCGCCCTCTCGAAACTTCTCGAGGAGCGGGCGAGTTGGATTGCTCCGACCGAGGCCGACCCTTACACGCTTCGCACCCGGCTCTTCGAGCTCGCTGCGGCCCTGCCCGAACCACCGGCTGCGGAGCGGAGTCTGCTCGAGGTCCCGACACGCGGGGACGTGCTCTCGCAGGTCGCAGTAGAGACGGGGGTCGAAGACCCGGCCGCCTCGATGTACGCGGACAGGCAGGGCGCCCAACTGCTCGGCGACTTCGACCGGCCCTCGCCGGGAGATCTCATCCGTCGCTACAACGTGGCCCAGGTACAGGGCGTGCTCTACTCGGCGCGGGATCTCGTCGTCGAACTTGGTAAAGATGCGGACGCGAGGCTCGTGTTCCATTACGTAAAACTCCTTGGTTTGATCTACGACCTCGAACCGCTCGACCAAGCCTACCGGCTCCACCTCGACGGTCCGCTCTCGATCTTCGGTGGCACCCGCAAGTACGGGCTTCGCCTGGCGAAGTTCCTCCCCGGCCTACTGATGACGTCCCCCTGGAAACTGTCGGCAAACGTGGAGTGGAAGGGCAGGGACACAGTTCTCGAGCTGGATTCAGAGACGTCAGGACTGGAGAGTCACTACCTGGGTCCGAAGGACGAGCGCGAGGCCGACGATGTCCGCGGGGCGTTCGTCCGGGCCTGGGCACGCGCGAAGGATACGGGCGGCTGGGAGCTCGAACGGGGAGGCGATGTGCTGCCCTTCCCCGAGCGGAAAGCGGCGCTCGTCCCAGACTTTACACTGCGCCACACGGGCACTGGAGAGATGGTCCAACTCGAGATCCTCGGATTCTGGTCCGAGCGCAACCTCGTCGAGCGCGTAGGCCTGCTCAGGGAGGCTGGGAAGCAGGGCCACCGCGTGCTCGTCGCCGCCTCAGAGCGGCTCGGCGCCTCGCAGGAGGCCCTCTCAGGGGCGGTGGAAGGGGGCGTCGTGCCTTTCAAGGACCGGCTCCCGGCGAAGGCCGTACTCGCGGCGCTGCAGTAGCGCGACAAATATAATCCTTCGTATGAAGCGGAGTTTGGGATCCCTGATCGCGCTGACCCTGGCGTGCACCGTGGCTGCCACGATCTTCGGGTTCGGGTCAGAGATCTTCTCGTGGAGAAGCGTCTACAAAGGTCTTGGCCGCGAGGAGCTGATCCAGGCCACACGCCTGTTCGTCTACGTCGCACTCGGGGTCCTCCTCGCGTTCCGTGGTGGGTGGCCCGGAGTTCTTGCCGCCATCGTTATGGCCACGGCGGCCACGTCAGCCGAGTGGGCGCTCTATCCTTTCGCCTACGCGTGGGCAGCCGTCGACGATCCGGCAGGCTACGCCGACAGGTTCGGGAGCGTCGGGCGTCCCTCTTACGTCGACTGGACCACCTTCGACATTCTCGGGGTTGGGATCTCCGCCGCCCTGGCGCAAGGCTTGCGAATGATGGCCAACGTCAACCCCAGGGGTCGCTAGGCCGCACGACCTCGAGCTCCTCATCCTCGTCGAAGTCGAGCAGGTAGACCTCGCCCAGGGCGTTGAAATCGTAGCGCGAGCGTGGGAGAGCTCCCTCGACGGAGTCCTCGACCTCGACGCCGGTCACGAGCCTGCCCCTTCCCATGCACCGCCGGCACTCCGCAGGGCGCCAGGAGGCGCCATCGTCCCCCCGCCCTTCGCAGTTGGGGCACTCCCGGAACGCCGTGTACCGGATCGTTATCGTTCTCATGCTTCGGGTACTGCCATCCTACCGCCAGCTCTGCTGGTAGGAGATCTGCTCCTCTGTCAGGGTCTCGGGTTCGACGCCGAGGGCGGCCAGCTTGGCGCGGGCGACGAGGTCGTCTATCGCCTCGGGGATAGGTTGGATGCCAGGCGCCATATCTGCTGCGTGGCTGGCGAGGTGGTGTGCCGCGAGCGCCTGCACCGCGAAGGTGAGGTCCATGATCTCGACCGGATGCCCATCTGCGGCGGCGATGTTGACCAGCCGCCCGCGGGCCAGGACGTGCAGCCGCCTTCCGTCAGGGAGCTCGTATTCGGTAATGTTGCGCCGAACCTCGCGTGAGCCCGCCGCCGTCTCGCGCAGGGCGGCGAGATCGAACTCGTGGTCGTAGTGTCCGGCATTCGCGAGAAGTACGCCATCCTTCATCCGCGCGAAATGCTCTATCCCGAGCACCTTGAGGTTTCCCGTGCCCGTCAGGAACACGTCCCCCACCTCAGCGGCCTGAAGCGAGTTCATCACCTCGTAGCCCTCAGAGTATGCCTCCAGCAACTTCACGGGGTCAGGCTCGCACACGATGACGCGGGCGCCCATACCGTCGGCGTACTTTGCGAGGCCGCGCCCCACCCAGCCGAAGCCCATCACCACGACCGCCTTGCCCGAGATGAAGAGGTTGGTATTCGAGAGCAAGGCGACGATGGAGGAGTGGCCCGTACCATAGCGGTTGTCGAAGAGGTGCTTCATCTTGGCGTCGTTAACGGCCAGAACAGGGAAGGGTAGTACCTCCTCGGCAGTCATGGCTCTTAGCTTCAGTACGCCTGTGGTGGTCTCCTCGGAGGCTCCTAGAACGTTGCCAACCAGTTCGGGGTGGTGTTCGATCAGACGTCCCACGAGCTCGGCGCCGTCGTCGACGATCAGGTCTGGCCCGGTCTCGAGAGTCTTGTGCAGATAGCCCTCGAAATCCTCCTCGGAAGGGTCGTGGGTGGCGAAGACCCTCACGCCCCGCTCGGCGAGCGCCGCGCAAACGTCATCCTGGGTGGAGAGCGGGTTGCTCCCGGAGACGGTGACCTCCGCCCCGGCTTCAGACAGGAGCAATGCCAGATACGCCGTCTTCGCCTCCAGGTGGATGGTCATCGCGACCTTGCGGCCGCGCAGCGAACCATCGGCGAGTTGCTCGCCCGCGATCTTGTTCAAAACCGGCGCGTGCTGGGCGACCCAGTCGATCTTGCGGTGTCCCTCAGGGGCGAGGGAAGGGTCTTTGACGAGTGATTCACCGATCATGTTTCTCCTACTCTATATACCGTTCTACAGCCCTGATTCAGCCTAATCCACGTAGCGGCAAGTTTACAATCATGGCAATGCGAATGCTCTCGTGTCGATCTCTACATTAGAATCTCACCATCGACGAGAAGCACAGATACAGGATCACGGCCGCCTGGGTGAGCTACGTGACCATCCAGGTGATCTGGCTGCTCTGCATCTTCGTCACGCCCCCTGCCTTGAAGCTCTATCCTTCGAAGCTCTGGGCTCTGCCATTTTGCCTGGTCACGGTCGCCAACGGGCTGCACATGATCCTCTTCCGCTACGAGTACAACGCTGTACTCAGGCGCGCGATGCGCATCCTCCCCTACGCCGAATACCTCACACCCCTGCGAGAGGAGCCCAAGTACTTCCTGCCGCTCGGCACCGCCTACACGCTTTTCGGCGTGGCTTCCATCGTGCTGCTCATGGCAGCGTGAGGGTTGGGGCCGATTTATTTAGCACTTCAGCCAGCGTGCCTGGCCGGTCGGTCATGATCACATCGACCCCGAGGTCGAACAGACGGCGCATCTCGTCCGTCTCGTTTATGGTCCACGCGTCCACCCTCACGCCCCTTGCATGCGCCGCTCGGACGAAGCGCGGGGTCACAACCAGTATTCCTCTGTATCGAAGGGGAACCTGCAGCGCGTCGTAGGCCGGGTACACGAGACGCTCCAAGCGGAGCCTGCTCAAAATGTAGAAGGCCCCGATCTCCCTCCTCGAAGCCCCCGTGGAGCTGTGGCCGCCCGAGACCTTACGGAACCGCTTCACGGTAGCGTGTGGGGTCGAGACCACGAGGGCACGCCCCAAGGCGTTCGCCCCGCGCAAGACCCCGAGGACCGTCTCCTCGATACCAGGAGTACCGGCCTTTATCTCGATGTTGACCGCGACTCCGGGGAACTCTGTGAGGACCTCGCCAAGCGTCGGCACCCGAACGCCTCTGCCGCGGTAGGGACGGGTGGGTCCGCCGTCGGGGCTGAAGTTGTGGCCGGCATCCAACCTGCGAAGCTCGTCGAGGGTCATCTGCGAGACGGCGCCGGACCCGTTCGTGGTCCGGTCTACGGCCGCGTCGTGGATCACGACGATGTGCCCGTCGCGGGTCATATGGACGTCGAGCTCGAGGCCACCAGCCCCTGCCTCCACAGCAAGCCGAAATGCCTCGATGGTGTTCTCCGGGGCCATGTCCGAGGCGCCTCTGTGTGCCAGGTTGACCGGCCATTCGCCTCGGACGCTCCTCTTTCTCCCCCTACGCAAGATCAGCGCGACAAAGCAGGCCAACCCTGCGAGGGAGATCAGGACGAAGTGCCTTCTGCTCATCAGGAGAACTTAGCATAGTGGAGAGGGGGGCGTACGGCGTTGACCCCACTATGTGTCTCTCGTATACTCAGCGGGCTACCCTGTCGGAGTGGCGGAATTGGTAGACGCGCTAGGTTGAGGGCCTAGTCCCCGATAAGGGGGTGGGGGTTCGAGTCCCCCCTCCGACACCAGGCTTACCCTTTGGCCCGAATAGCCCATTCACCTTGTAACCTTGTATACGCCCAGAGGTACCTCGGGGTGTATAATTAGCCTGGACTCGCCTGTTCTCCCCATCCTCCCCGGGCGAGTCCTTCTTCTTAGCAAGTCAGCACGGCGCCGTGCTGACTTGCTTTATCCCATGAAGAACAGGGTGACGTTGGTCAGCAAGATGAGTCCTACGACGATCAGGGTCAGCCTGGTGAGGTTCTTCTCCATGATGGTGGTACCCGAGAACGTACCGCCCATGCCACCGCCGAGCGAGGAGGAGAGCCCGCCTCCCTTTCCTGAGTGGAGGAGGATCAGGCCCACCAGGGCTATGCAGAACACGACTTGAAAGAAAGCGACGATATAGTACAGCATACGTCTACCTTACCACACGCCCTACTGCTCTGATTTCGCGACGGCGTTCTGCGCAGCCCCTATGAGCTCGACGAAGGACTCGACCTCGAGGCTCGCCCCGCCGACGAGGGCGCCGTCGATGTCTTCCTGCGCCATGACCTCAGCCGCGTTCTCAGGCTTGACTGAGCCTCCGTAGAGGACTCGGACACTCTCTGCGAAGTCGTCTCCTTTGGTCTCCTTCAAGAGGTCCCTGATCCTACCGATGGCGTCCTGCGCATCCTCGGGAGTGGATGTATCGCCTGTCCCTATGGCCCATATGGGCTCGTAGGCGAAGACGACGCTCTCGCCGCCGGCGTCTTGGAGTTCCTCGACCACCCGCCTGATCTGGCCCGAGACTTTATCCCACATGCCACCTGCGTCGCGTTCCTCCTTTGTCTCCCCCACGCACACGATGGGCAGGATGTCGGCCTCCACCGCACGCCTCGTCTTCCTGGCGACCATCTCGTCGGTCTCGCCGAAGACTTCGCGTCGTTCGGAGTGGCCAACGATCACGGCTCTGGCCCCGACGTCGAGGAGCATGGGCGCCGAGACCTCCCCTGTAAAGGCCCCCCAGTCCTCGTAGTAGAAGTTCTGCGCGCCTGCGATGACTGCAGAGTCCCCGGCCATCCTGCCCACCTCGTGCAAACAAGTAAAGGGGGCGCAGACGGCCACGTCTACCTCTTCCTCTGCATCGGCGGCGCGCGGCAGGAGGGCGGCAGTATATTCCTGGGCCTCCCTGACGGTCTTGTTCATCTTCCAGTTCGCGGCCATCATCGGGCGTCGGGCCATGATCTCCTCCCTGTTCTATTTGTCGGGTAGGACTGCTATGCCAGGCAGCTCCTTGCCTTCTACGTATTCGAGCGAAGCCCCGCCGCCGGTCGAGATGTGGCTCATCCGGTCTTCGAGCCCTAGCTTGTTGACGGCTGCGACAGAGTCTCCGCCGCCAACCACGCTCGTCGCCCTACTCTCGGCGACGGCCCTGGCCACACCCTCCGTGCCCTTCGCAAAGGCGTCGATCTCGAAAACGCCCATGGGACCATTCCAGAAGATGGTGCTAGCGCCCGAGATGTGCCCCTCAAAGAGATCCACGGTCTGCGGGCCGATGTCGAGGCCCATCTTGCCCGACGGGATGCCGCCTGAGGCAACCGTCTCGGACTCAGCGCCTTCTTCCATGACTTCGGCGACGACAACGTCGACGGGCAGGACGAGCCTGTCGCCGGCCTCCGCCATGAGACGCTTCGCCTCCTCCAGGTAATCGTCCTCGACGAGGGAGTTCCCGATCTCATATCCTTGGGCCTTGAAGAACGTGAACCCCATGGCACCGCCGATGAGTAAAGAATCCGCAGTCCCCAGCAGACTCCTTATAACGCCGAGCTTGTCCGAGACCTTCGCCCCCCCGAGAATGGCGACGAAGGGGCGTTCGGGGTCTTTGAGAACCTTATCGAGGTAGTCGATCTCCTCCTCCATCAAGAGCCCCGCGGCCGCGGGTAACCTCTCGGCCACACCGACGGTAGTGGCGTGCGCCCTGTGGGCGGCGCCGAACGCGTCATTCACGTACAGGTCGGCCAGGGCCGCGAGCTGGTCCGCAAATCCCGGATCGTTACTGGTCTCGCCGGGATAGAACCTGGAGTTCTCGAGCAACACCACGCCCCTTCCATCCCAATCATCGAGGGCCTCTTCCACCTCGGGGCCGACGGCGGCGTCGAGCTTCACTACGGGCTCGCCGAGCAATTCCTCGAGTCTCGCGGCGACCGGGTCCATGGCGTACTTCGGGTCAGGTTCCCCCTTGGGACGGCCGAGGTGGGAGATCAATATGGGACGAGCCCCTTCCTCGAGGAGGTACCTGATCGTCGGGAGCGCACGCCGTATGCGCGTGTCGTCCGTGACCTCGCCATCCTTGACGGGCACGTTGAAATCCACGCGCACCAGTACCCGTTTATCCCGCACGTCGAGGTCTCTGACGCTCCGTTTGTTCATGGTGCCTCCTTCGTCGGCAGCATTTCAGCTAGTCGGCCTTCTTGTGCCAAGCCTCTGCTGACTAGATGTCAAGCGGAGGCCGCAGGCCAGAGCGTGCTGACAAGGCGGCGGAGCCGCCGCGCTGACTAGCTGACATGCTCCTCTAGAGCTTGTCCCCCATGTAAACCGCCAGGTCGCACGTCCTGTTCGAGTAGCCCCACTCGTTGTCGTACCAGCCGAGCACCTTGACGGTACCGCCGTTTGACATGGTGAGCTGCGAGTCGAAGACGCACGAGGCCTTGTTGCCTACGATGTCGCTGGAGACCAGCGGGGCTTCCGCGTACTCCAGGATGTCCGAGAGTTCTCCGTCGGCGGCTGCCTGGAAGGCGGCGTTCACGTCGTCGGCGGACGCTTCGTTCGAGATGCGGGCCACAAAGTCCGTTATGGAGCCGTCGGGGACGGGTACGCGCATAGACATACCGTCGACCTTGCCCTGTAGCTCGGGGTAGATCACACCCGCAGTCCGAGCCGCGCCTGTCGACGTGGGGACGATGTTGTTGGGTGCCGAGCGGGCACGCCTCGGGTCCTTGTGGGCCGCGTCGAGGAGGCTCTGGTCGTTGGTGTAGGCGTGCACGGTGGTCATGTAACCCGACTCGATGCCGAAGTTGTCCTGTAGCACCTTGACCATCGGGATAATGCAGTTGGTCGTGCACGAAGCATTGGAGACGACCTCGTGGGCCTCTGGGTCGTAGTCTTCGTGGTTCACCTTGTAGACGAAGGTGGCGTCGACGCCCTTGCCAGGGGCCGAGATGATGACCTTCTTCGCCCCGCCTTCGATGTGGGCCGCGGCCCCGTCGCGGCTCGTAAAGACACCCGTTGACTCGACCACGATATCGGCGCCGACGTCGCCCCAGGGTATCTGGGCCGGGTCCCGCTCCGCGAAGGTCTTGATCTCATGGTCGCCCACGTGCAGGACGTTGCCGTCATAAGAAACGTCCTCGTGCCAGATTCCGTGGGTCGAGTCGTGCTTGAAAAGGTTAGCCAGGCTATCGAAAGGCATCAGGTCGTTCGCCGCCACGACCTCTATGTCGCCGCGGTCCATCGCTGCCTTGGTGAACAGCATCCCGATCCGGCCGAAACCATTTACGCCTACTCTTACGGCCACTCTTCTCTCCTATCTCTAGCTTGCCATAGACTCTTACTTTGCCCGAAAGACCGGAAGACTAACCTCCCTTTGCAGGGCTCCCTACCTGGCTATCTCCACCAATCTTCTCAGCCTGTGATTGGCCGCGCTTTTGGAGAGGCCTCCGAGATAGGCGAGCTCGGCGAGCGAGGCGTCTGGGTACTCGAGCCGCAGCTCCAGCATTTCACGGAGCGCGGGTGACAGATGCTCGGGGTCGATGGCCTGGAAGGCCTTCTGCTGGCGGGCCGCTGCCGTCGCCGTGCGTCCGGCGTTGGCCGCGTCGAAGTTGGTGACGCGGTTCGCGTTGGCCTTGGCCTCACCCAGGACTGCCCTTGCCTCGTACTCGAGGACCACGTCGTTTAGGCCCATCTGGGCGAGGACGGTCGTCACGCCGTCGGCGCTCTTGGTGTAGGCGACCCACCGTCCACGTCGGCGCACGATCTTCAAGGGCGCGCGGGAGAAATCCGCGCAGCGGCGGATGAACTCTCCCTCCCGATGCACGAACTCCAGGTGGTGGCCCCCACGACCGCCGGGCCGGCTCACTGAGCCGGCGCCCTGGAACGCACCCCGCAGGTAACCGGCACGCTCAGCCGCAGTGCGCGCGGTGCGGGCGAACCTCAGCTCTTCCCTCGCCTGTATAGCCCCGTTGCCCGCTGTACGCACCGCATAGCGAGTACGGCCAAAGCGGTCGGGTTCGATCGGTGAGAGCCTGGAATCCATCCCGAACTCCGAGCGCCACAGGCGCACCACGGAGCGGGCGACGGCAGCGCTTGGGGTGCGTAGCGTAACGCCTTCCTCGTCCCAGACGCCGGAGGCGTCGACCAGTCCGGCGAGCTCGGAGCGACCAAGCCCTCGGGCACCCGAAGCCGCGCTGGCGGCGAGCTGGCGACGGACCTCAGAGGCGAACGAGGGCAGCCTCGCACACCTCCCTCGCCAACAGTGAGGGGTCGTGCCTGACGCCCGCGCGGCTCTCCTTCGAAAGCAGATCAGAGTCTCTTACCCTCAAGCCCATCTCGCGCAGGACTTCCGTGTCGACAGCGACCGGGGCGGCCTCTTCGGCCTCATAGCGGGCGAGGATGTCAGGAGGCAGGTCTCCAGAATGGACGAGCACGTCGGTAACCACGGGCCCGACGTGCTCCGTTATCGCCCGCACGTGGTCCGACACCGTAAAGTCGCCCGTCTCTCCCTGCTGCGTCATCACGTTTGCGACGTAGAGTATGGGGCCGGCGAAATCCGCCAGGGCCTCCCTCACCCCGCCGCCGAGCAGAGCCGGGATGGTGCTGGTAAACAGGCTGCCAGGAGCGAGCACGAGCATGTCGGCGGCCTTGATCGACTCGATGACCCCGCGAGGCGCAGGAATCCCTGCCGGCTCGACAGAGACCTCAGAGACCTGTTTTCCGACCTCGTGGACCACGGACTCCCCGCGCGTTACGGTTCCATCGGCGTAGCGGACGACGAGCGTCAGGCTCTCCGTCGCCGCCGGGAAGACTCGGCCTTTGATCCTCAAGAATCGAGCCGCCTGCTCAACACCCTCACAGAAGCCGCCGGCCATATCAGAGAGCGCCGCGATAATAATGTTTCCCACGCTGTGATCGTTCAGGTCCCCCGGCGCCTCGAAACGGTAGTTGAAGACCTCGGCCAGCCTGCGGCGTCCCGCGAGCGCCACAAGGCAGTTCCTCACGTCACCAGGGGGCGCGACCCCAAGCTCCTGGCGCAATCGTCCGCTGGAGCCCCCATCGTCGGCGACCGTGACGACGGCCGTAAGGTCCCCAACCCTGTCCCTCAAGCCCCTGAGCAAGACAGGCAGCCCCGTGCCGCCGCCGAACGCTACCAGCCTTGTATCCTCGACTCTATTCACGCATCTCGAGTATACCCATTTCCTTGTGGGGTCTGGTCGGAGAAGCGCACCCGGTCGTGCGCTTCGGTAAAGTCGAGGCTCGGGCCGTTCGGCACTATGCGAGTCGGGTTGATGCTCTCGTGGCTACTGTAATAGTGCTTCTTGATGTGGTCCATGTTGACCGTTTCTGCGACGCCCGGTCTCTGGTAGAGGTCCTTCAGGTAGCCCCACAGGTTCGGGTAGTCCACGATACGCCGCAGGTTGCATTTGAAGTGGCCGTGGTAGACGGTGTCGAAGCGTACGAGCGTTGGAAAGAGGCACCAGTCGGCCTCTGTTTCCTGAGGGCTGGCGCTGGGGTGAAGGTTTCGCTTAACGCAGCTAACGTCAGTCGAGAAAGGGCTGACCGGCTGAAATGCTAAGAGCTACCGCTCCACGTCCCTGTGGCGAATGAAGAGGTAGATCCCTGGGTCCTCGTGCTCGAGACGGCCTGCTAGCTCTTCGGTAATGGCTACGGATCGGTGCCTACCACCGGTGCAGCCGACGCCGACGGTGAAGTAGGTCTTGCCTTCTGCGGCGTAGCGGGGTATGAGGAAGGAGAGCAGTGCCCTAGTCTTCTCGAGGAATTCCCGGCAGTCTTCTGAGCCGAGGACCGCCTCTCGGACGGGTGCGTCGCGGCCTGTGAGCGGCCTGAGCTCGGGGTCGTAGTGGGGGTTGGGAAGGAAGCGGACGTCGAGGAGCGTATCCACGTCGAGGGGGGTGCCGTGCTTGAAGCCGAAGGAGATGAGGCTGACGGTCATTCTGCTGGAGAAGGATTCCGCGAGCTTCTTGAACCGCAAGCGGGTGTCGAGCGCGGAGTAGCCCGAGGTATCGACGACGAGATCGGCCATCTCCCGCACGTTCGCGAGATCCCGCCTCTCAAGGCGTATGGCCTCTAGGACGTCGCCGTTACGGGCAGCAGGGTGTGGCCTGCGGCTCTCCTTGTAACGCCTGACCAGCGTCGGGTCGTCAGAGTCGATGAACAGGATGCTGTGCTCCCAGCCCTCCTCCTTCTCCACGGCCTCCAGATTGCGCTCCAATTCCTCACCGAAGTACCGCCGGCCACGCATATCCACCACGACGACCACCCCGTCGGGTCCGCCGTTGCCCTGTGCGGTCGTCTCCATGACTGCAGGGATCATACGCGGCGGGAGGTTATCTATGCAGAAGTACCCTGCGTCTTCGAATGCCTGAAGGGCGTTGCTCTTGCCGGCACCCGAAAGCCCTGTGATGATGACGATCCTGCGCTTGCCCGAGACCCGAGAACCGGTGTCCGGCGACGCCTGCTCATCCACGTCGCGTCGTCCGTCCCTCCTGGGATGCGCAAGCCATCTCGGAAGTCGAGATTAGCACCGCGAGTCGCAGGTTGCAATAGCAAGTCAGCACGCTCCGGCTGACGCCTCCGCTTGCGAAGCCTGGCGGCGTGCTGACTTGCTATCTATGCACCTTCGCGTGTACTTCGCGGGCTACTCTTCCGGGGAGTCCTGGGACGGACTCGAGTTCTTCGAGGGAGGCGTTCAGGAATGCTTCTGGGGTGCCGAAGTGGGCTAGTATCTTCTTCTTGCGCTCGGGGCCGACGCCTGGGAGATCGTCCAGGACCGAGGCCGTCATGGCCCTGCCACGGAGCTTGGTGTGGTAGGCGTTGGCGAAGCGGTGGGCCTCGTCGCGGACGCGCTGGAGGAGGTGTAGTTCGGGAGAGTTGCGCTCCAGGATCACCGGCTCGGGCCGGGCCGGCTCGAAGATCTCCTCCTCGCGCTTGGCGAGCGAGCGCAGGGGTATGTCAGGGAGTTCGCCGCCGACCTTCATCTCTTCGAGGACGGGGATGACAGCGGAGAGCTGCCCCTTTCCGCCGTCGAGCAGGATCAGATCCGGGGCAGGCGTGAACTTCTCGTCTTCGGCCTCGAGGCGTTCCAGCCGGCGGCGGATTACCTCGGCCATGCTGGCGAAGTCGTCGGCACCCTCGACCGTCCTTACCCTGAACCGCCTGTACTCGCTCTTCGCCGGGCGGCCTCCCTGGAACACGACCATGGAGGCCACGGAGTTGGTCCCCATGGTGTTCGAGATGTCG
>DATDKO010000251.1:0-11446 GCA_036519935.1 Rubrobacter sp.
TCCGGAGGAGCCTGGCCGGACGCGAGTGCTTGAGCCAGGGCTCGTCCGTCCTCCCAGTAGGATCGGGCCGCCGAGGCGCCGGTGCCCGTCAGCCAGTACAGCGTGATGTTGTCGACGATGTGGTCCCGGGTGAGATTGCCCGCGGGCTCGCCGTCGACGAACGCGCGGGAGATCTTGTAGTAGCTGTCCGTGTCGTGGTCGAGCAGCCAGGCGGCCAGGGCGACGGGTGAGTCCAGCAGGGCGTAGCCGATCGTCTGCGGTCGCGTCGCCATCTCCAGGAAGTAGCCGAAGCCGCTCTCCCGGAATGTGGCGAGCTGGTCCGCCGCCGCTCGTTCCTGCTCGGACTCCGCCGGCTGGGGGCCGGCCAGCACCGTCACGAGCAAGTTCATGTGGATGCCGAGCAGCCCGTCGGGTGCCTGCCGTCCCATCGCGTCGGTGACGGCGGCGCCCACGTCGCCGCCTTGGGCGACGTAGCGGGTGTAGCCGAGGCGGTGCATCAGCTCCGCCCAGGCCTGCGCGACGCGGCCGACGTTCCAGCCGAGCTCGGCGGGCTCGCCGGAGAAGCCGTAGCCGGGCAGGGACGGCAGCACGAGGTGGAACGCGTCCTCCGCTTGCCCACCGTGCGCGGTCGGGTCGGTCAGCGGGCCGATGGTCTCGAGCAGCTCGATCACCGAGCCGGGCCAGCCGTGCGTCATGATCAGCGGCAGCGCGTTCTCGTTCGGTGACTTGACGTGGATGAAGTGGATGTCCACCCCGTCGATCTCGGTTGTGAACTGCGGAAGCGCGTTGAGCTTCGCCTCGGCCTTGCGCCAGTCGTAATCGGTCGCCCAGTAGCGGGCGAGCGCCTGAATCGTCGCCAACTGCACTCCCTGCGACCGATCTGGGACGAGCTCCTTGCTGGGCCACCGTGTCGCCTCGATGCGGCGGCGCAGCTCGACGAGCTCCTCTTCCGGCACGTCGACGTGGAAGGGGCGTACTGCGGCCTCTTCCCCAACTGGACTGGTCATGGTGGTCTCCTTTCCGTGGACCGCGCTTCTTTAGGGCAACGATCTAGCTTACTCCTAGGTAAAGAGGATGTCGGTTCCACACAGCACAAAGTGTCGTGAAGCACAGCGGGTGCCCTTCGGAGAGCGTATGAGTGGACCTCGATCGAAATCTTCACTAATGTGGATCACCTCCTTTCTTTTACCTTCGAGCTACTCCAGAGCCTACTAGGGCAGCGTAGTGAGAACGTAGTGAGGAGCTATGCCAAGCGTGGTGAGGTACATGGTAAAGAGATCCCATCTTTAGCGAAGTGGGTCATCAGGTCATGAGTTTTTCGGAGCCTCACGCTCGGCTGGACCACGATCATCGCGCCAGGTGAACAGAAGTTCGCTGCTCCCTGCCCGTGGTAACCGCGCCAAATCGAAGCCGAAAAGCTTGCGCATTGCTCCTCTGTACCATGAGTCGAAAGGCGCCTCCGATGCCGCAAGCTCGCCCAGCGCCCGCTCGGGATCCAAGGCTTCCAGGTAAACCACTGCCACCCCTCCCCCGCTCGGCTTCGGCACGAGCCACACCGACTCGGCCGAGACACCCAGACGCCTACGAGATTCCATGTACTCCTCCTCCTCGCAGCGAGCGTACGAAAGCTCCTGCAGAAGCCGCCGCCAGGGCTCCTCCTGAACCGCTGAGACATCCCAGGCTAACAGCAGGGTCCTACCCACCGTTTCCACGACCACCACTGGCGCTCGCCATCTGCGGATTCCTTCTTTCGTCTCGGGTGCCGATCTTCACAATCTCGGTAGTACTTCCCGTTGCGATTCCCCGAGGGGAGCCTGTACAATTTGAGTGGGAAAGGCTCAAGCCAGCGCCCATTACTGCACGTACAGGCCACCATAGCAGCGGGGCGTAGCGAAAGCGTGGCACGTGAGATTCGAGACGGAGGTCCAAGAAGAAAAGCGGCTAAGCCTCAGGCTGCTGGGGCCACCCGAGGCTAGCCTTGAGGGGCTGCCCGTCCGGTTCAGGATAAAGAAGGAGCTCGCGCTCTTGTGCTACCTGGCCGCCGAGGGGGGAAGGCACCCAAGGAGAGAGCTCGCAGAGCTTTTGTGGCCAGAGAGCGAGGAGCGGCACGCCCGTGCGGACCTGCGCGCTGTCTTGCACAAGCTCAGGAAGACCTTAAGGGAAGAAAGCGCCCATGACGGAGTGGCCCGCTTCTTCGTCATCGAGAGCAACCGTTTAGACCTAGAGCCGCGGGAGATCAAGCTCGACCTGGAGGTATTCGAGGCTGCCGTTTCGCTGGCAAGGAGGGAAACCTCGCTGGGAGGAAGGAGCGCCGCTGCTGGAGGGCGCCGGGAGCTCATCGGCCGGCTGCAAGGTGATCTGGAGCTCTACCGTGGTGAGTTCATGGAAGGCTTCTCGCTCGAAAATGCCCACGAGTTCGAGCTGTGGCTTGAGGGTGAGCGCGCGAGGTGGCGGCAGGTTTTCGGGGAGCTATGCGAGAGGCTCTCTCGCCTTGAAGGGGAGGAGGGTCTAATATCGGAGGCTATAGGGACTGCCCGGCTTTGGGTGAGGCAGGCACCGCTTGAGCAGACCGCCCATCGGCGGCTTATGGAGCTACTCTCTGGTGCGGGCGAGAGTGAGAGGGCTCTGCTGGTCTACGAGGGCTTTCGGAACAACCTAAGCACAGTGCTTGGGATGGAGCCCTCTACTCAGATGCAGCAGCTGGCCGCTCGGTTGCAGAAGGAGGTCGAGCAGAGGGCTTCTTTGGGTGCGAGCCAAATACACTCTGCAGCTACTACTGCGCTTTCGGTGTTGGAGGTGCCGCTGGTTAGCCGCCAGGAAGAGTTTGGTGCGCTCGTCTCAGAGTATCAAGCGGCTGGCATGGGACAAACGCGCGTGGTGGCCATCCTTGGGGAGGCAGGGATAGGCAAGACGCGCCTGGCAGAGGAGTTCCTCCTATGGGCTAGAGCTAGGGAGGCGGACGTCCTAAAGGGGTGGGCCTCGGAGGGAGCAGGGTTGCCCTACGGGCCGCTCATAGTGGCAATAAGGCCGCGCATGGAGCGAGAGAGGGCTCCCGACGACCTCTTGGAGAATGTGTGGCTTTCCGAGCTCTCTCGGCTCTTGCCCGAGCTCAAGGAGAGGTATCCTGATCTTCCCTCCCCTACCTCCGATGGAGGGGAGATGGCCAAAGGGGCGCTATTCGAGGCGATTGCCAGGATGGTGGAGGCTTTGGCCTCGCGTGCCCCTGTGGTCCTTTTCCTGGATGACTTGCAGTGGGCGGACGCGGCAACGCTGGAGGTGCTGGATTACGTGGGGAAGCGGTGGGCGGAGCAAGGAGCGCCTGTGCTGGTGCTAATCGCCGCGCGCCCGGAGGAACCGGAGGCAGGCTCCGCCTTCGAGAGGTGGCTCTCGTCTTTGGGACGGAGGTTGCCCCTGAGAAGCATGACCCTTGGTACCTTGACAGATGAGGAAGTCGAGGGACTCCTGACGCGGCTGGGGACAAGGGCCAGCTCTTCGAAGCCCCCGGCCGGGCCTCTGGAGGAGGCGAGGGGCTCGAACGAGGTGGAATTAGGGCTCAAGCAGTTGGGAGAACGGCTCGCAGCTGAGACAGAGGGTCAGCCCTTCTACCTGGTGGAGACGCTCAAGGTCCTGCTCGAAGAGGGCATGCTCCTTATACGAAGCCGCGCGGACGGGGAGAGGGTCGTGGAGGTAGGCCCGGCCTGGCGGAGCCAGAAGAGCGCCTTGAGAGGGCTGCTGCCCCAGAGCGTGCGGGAGGTGATCCGCGCGCGTCTCTCTCGGCTCTCGGCTGATGCCTCGGAGCTGGTGAGAGCCGGAGCGGTGTTGGAGAGAGGCTTCGACTTCGAGTCGGTGGTGGGCGTGGCGGGGCTAGGAGAAGCAGAAGGCCTGAGAGGGCTAGACGAGCTAATCGAGCGCCACCTGATACAGGAGGAGGCCAGCGGTAGAGAAGAAGAGGAGGAGCCACTCTTACACCCTGGCGCCACCTACTCCTTCACGCACGAGAAGATAAGGCAGGTGGCCTACACCGAGATGGGGCATGCGCGACGGAGGCTGTTGCACCGCAGGGCTTTTGAGGTGCTTGAGGAGGGTGGTGCCCCTGCTGCGCAGCTGGCGGGTCATGCGCTTGCGGGAGGTCTTGCAGAGCAGGCCTTCCGGTATGGTGTGGCGGCCGGCGATGCCGCCGTGGAGGTGTTCTCCGTAAAGGACGCCATCGAGCACTACGAAAGGGCACGTGACCTGCTGACAGAAGTACGAACTGGCAGTAGACAGCTGACCGAGGCGTCTGTCCCGGACCTGGAGCACCTGTACATTCAGCTGGGCCGAGCCTACGAGCTGCCAGAGGAGTGGGACAAGGCCAGGGAGGCCTACGAGGCGATGCTTGCTCTAGCCCGAGAGGTGGAAGAAGCGAGGCTCGAGGTGGGCGCCCTCAACAACCTGGCGGTCCTCGCCTTCCACCAAGAGTCCGACCCCCCGAGGGCGAGGAGGCTCCTGGAGGAGGCTATAGGGGCGGCCGAGGAAGCGGAACTTGAAGAGTGGCTGGTAGAGACAGAGTGCACCCTTGCGGACGTCATGACTTACGGGGCGGGGGCATTCGAGCACTCGGGCCGCCTCGCCCAGAAGGCCTTGGCTTCGGCTCGAGCCCTAGAAGTGCGCCCGGACCTGATCGCGCGGGCATTGGAGACACTGGCACGACTGGAGTTGTTTAGGGGAAGGCTCGAGGAGTCGGCGACGTATGCTGAGGAGGGTGCTGAGCTGAGCCGGGAGCTGGCCGAACGACCTTCACCGCGGAGGCTCCTTCCTTCGATGCCTACGGCTATGGGGCTCATGGCCTCGTGGAAAGTGGGCAACAAAGCCATGGAGATCCAATGCCTCATGTATCTCGCGTACGTCCGGGTCTTCCAGGGCAGGCTGAAAGAGGGGGTCGCGTTCGGGCGTGAGGTGCTTGGCAAGTCCCGCGAGTTGCCCGAGCGGGCCGAGGCGATGGGCTCACCGGCGCTTTCACTCGGGCTCTTGGCGAGTGGCGAGTACGAAGAAGCGCTCGAGGTCTGCCTGCGAGGGACGGAGCTGGCTCGCTTAGCGCAAGATATGTTTTTGCTGTGGCACAACCTCGACCACCTCGGGCGAACATACGAGGCGTTATTGGACCCGCAGGAGGCGCGTAGGGTCTATGAGGAGGCACTGGAGCTTGGGGCACAATTGGGGCCGCACTACGAGGCGCTTTCCTCCGCCAGCCTCTGCGCGGTGGCGGCCCTCTCCGAGAATTGGGAGGAGGCTTACCCCCACGCCAGGAGAGCACACGAAGCAGGTACCTCCTTCGATGTGCTTGACGGACTCTACCTCCATCACGAGGTCGAGGCGCTGCTGCGTGGAGGGGACGAGCGACGCGCTCGAGAACTGGTGCGACGTTTCGCCGACAGACCGCGGACGAACGGACGGGAACGAATAGCCTACCTTCGCTCCATGGCGGTCCTTAGCGAGTTCGAGGGCGACACGCAAAGGGCGATAGGTCAGCTACACGAAGCACGGACACTAGCTGAGAAGATCGGACTACCTAAGGAACTCTGGCAGAGCCAGAGCGAAATCGGCGAGCTTCACGAGCAGTGCGGGGAGGATGGGCAAGCGCGCAAGGCGTTCTTCCGGGCGGCGCAGACCCTGAGAATGCTCGCGGGGAAGATCAGGGACGAAGAGATACGGGAGGGCTTCCTTTCAGCACCGCGGGTGCGCCACGTGCTCGAACGCAATTAGGTCACAGAGAGCCCCTTCTCAAGCATAGGAGTGCCCTCGGCACTGCGATCCGGCACCGCAAACAACCCCGTTTAGCTGTAGTAGGACCTCTGCTTCGAGAGGACTGCATCGTGGCTCAGGAGTGAGGAGAGGAATCAGTGATCTCTATGATGCCGGCGTCCTTTAGCACTCCGTCCATCAGCAGCGCGACAGATTCGTCCGGGGCCGCGGCCACTTTCACCCAACTCTCCGTCATGCACGCATCTTACCCCAGGCTATTCACCGAAGCTCGTAGAAGGGGTGTGACGAGCGTGACGGTCGCGACAATGAAATGCAAAGGTTGGCTAAATCGGTGTTTGCGATATTACAGTCCTACCATACTGAAGAACCTCTCGAAAGAGAAGAGCAAGATTCGAAGGAAGGCTGATAATGGCGGGTTTCGTAGACAGCATATTCCTTGCTCCGGAAGGTGGTGCACAGATACAGGGCGTACAGGCGGCCACCGCTCTCGAAGGCTGCGGTTTGGAGAATGACCGCTACTGCACTGGGACCGGACATTGGAGCCGCTTCGGCAGGGTGTGCGAGGTAACCTTCATCGCAGCCGAGGACCTCGACGACATCGAACGAGAGACTGGTGTGAGTGTAAAGAACGGCGAACACCGGCGTAACCTGGTTACCAGAGGGATAAGCCTAAAGGCCTTGCGGCGCGGCGAGCAGTTTCGTGTCGGGGAGGTTGTATTCGAGTACCGGGGGCCACGGTCAGTCTGCCGGTACATCGAGCGCCTTACCGAACCGGGTATGACACAGGCTCTAAAGGGTCGCGGTGGTATCTGCGCGAGGGTGATCGAAAACGGCAAGGTCCGGGTAGGCGACGAGATTGAGCTGCTGTAGCCCCAACGAAGTGTCTTCCCAGAGCTAACTGCCGGAGGCGCATGGCCTGCCCTGTGCTCGCCCTGTGGGGCAGTAAGGGATTCCTCGAGGAGCACTACGAAGTCCTGGAGGTCTGGCGCGGGTGGGCCGAGGAAGTGAGCGGTCGGGCTCTCGACTGTGGTCACTACCTCCCCGAGGAAGCTCCGGAGGATACCTACGCCGAGCTGCGCGCCTTCTTCGGAGAGTAAGGACCTCAGATGACGACTGATCCTGAGTTCGCCTGTAGGCCGCTCATCTTCTTCCACTGGGTGGGCTCTCTTCGGAGGCCTCCCGCTGACCTATTCATCAAAGCTCGTAGAAATTCTCGAATGTCGGTAAGCTACCGCAACACCGCTACGGCGCGTACGACCCAAGCCCCGTGGTGTCTTCGAGGATCTCCCTGGCTTCTTCCGCCAACGAAGCGGGCACTAGCACGTCCCTGGGTCCAGCGGACAGGAAGTCCGGCGCATCGAAGCCGGCTGCACGTTGGATCAGCGCAGGGATGCCGGCGTCCTTTAGCACTCCGTCCATCAGCAGCGCGACAGATTCGTCCGGGGCCGCGGCCACTTTCACCCAACTCTCCGTCATGCACGCATCTTACCCCAGGCTATTCACCGAAGCGCGTTGATGGGTGTTACGAAGTTCGGAGCTCGCCGATGAGGCATTCGCGACTCGACGCTAGTCGCGGAGGCGAAGCAGCGGCTGCCCGTACCAGACCCACGCGAACACCGCGCCGATGGCGACGGTTGCTACGGTCGCGACGACGCCACCGAAGAGTACGTCGGTGATCAAGAAGATCGCGCCGATCATCGCCAAGGCGAGGAAGGTTAGCCCCAACACGGAGAGGCGGTTGGCCGCCCTGAGTGTCTCCTCCTTTGCGCCTTGACGCTATAGGAGACGGTGGTGTGAGGAAGGCCCGATGAGTAGGGCTGCCGACACCGCGGTGCACAACAGGATGGCGAAGTAGACGTTGCGCTGCAGCGGGGTCACGGAGGAGAATCGCTGGGAGAATGACACTATAAGCAAGAAGGCGAAGAGCACTTGCACCCCGGGTAAGGCCACCCGCAATTCGGTGAGCAGCTCGATGAGCTCGCGGTTGAGGCGTTCTTTATGGTTCTCGCCGCTCATGGGCCAAACAGTCTAACTGCCAGGGCTGGAGAGTCTCCTGTGGATGCCTTGGTGTCGGCACCTCTATACCCGAGTGCGTGGAAGGGGCTTTCTCAGAAGTCCATGTGCAGAACCGTACATATGGCCCCGATTCTCCGACAGATTCGGCCACTTCTAACACTCAGGGCCCAGAACTCGAACCACTATATATCGCGCACCGGCATAAAGATGCGCTTGGGACAATACGCCGTACCCCGTCAGGGCGCTAATGCGGGGGGAGGGGTAGCAGGAGATTCGACCCCAGGTCTGCTATTTGGGGACTGGTCGGCCTGGGATCGATGAGCGTACAAGCGGTTTTGAGGGCTCGCAGCGCTCCTTAGGCCCCACGGAGCCGTGAGTCCCTGTTCTTCGGCTACACAGGCGTTCAAAGCGGCTTTGAACAACCCTGGTCGTTGAGGAGGTTGCGGCAAGAAGAATTATGCCCCCAACAAGCGTCGCAAAGTACCAACCGCACCGCCCGCACCGCTGGTGAAGACATAGGCCAGGGCGTTTAGTGCGGTCGGTACTAGCCCGAGCATCGACCGCGGCGCGCTCGTCCGAGAACACGACGTTAGCGGGCTCTTTGCCTCTCTGCTGGTTGTTGCGGTCGGTGTGGTCGATACGTTAACCACCTTTACGGGTACATCGGCCTTGTGCAGGTGAACGAAGGTTCTTGCCTACTCATTGCGAGAAGGTGGAGTAATCATGGAAGTTCTCTCGAATTATGGAAGTTCTCTCCAGTCGGGTGTTGGTGCGTCCCACCGACTTCGAGCGCTCGTTTCGGTTCTACGCCGAGAGCCTCGGTCTGCACGTCTACCGTGAGTGGAGCAGCGGATCCACGAGGGGGGTGGTTTTCTTCCTCGGAGGAGGCTTCCTTGAGCTGTCTGACTCCTCGCGCACTGGGGCCAGCGAGAGTGTAGCTCTGTGGTTGCAGGTGCGAGACGTCGACGCCGTAGGATCGATCGCGACGGGCAGCAGCATGGACTCAACAGTCGACCCGAGTACATCAGGCACATGATCGAGGGCTCGCTCAAGCGGCTCGGGGTCGAGGCGATCGACCTCTACTATCAGCACCGGGTGGACCTACCGGTGCCGATCGAGGGGGCCGCGGGGACGGTGAAGGATCTGATCCAGAAAGGCAAGGTCAAGCACTTCGGTCTCTCGGAGGCAGGCGTGCGAACAATCTGTCGAGCCCATTCGGTCCAGCCGGCCACGGCCGTCCAGAGCGAGTACTCGCTGTGGTGGAGAGAGCCTGAAGCGGAGGTGCTGCGGACGCTCGAGGAGCTCGGGATCGCCTTCGTCCCCTTCAGCCCGCTGGGCAAGGGCTTCCTCACGGGGAAGATCGACGAAACCACGACGTTCGACAGCTCCGACTTCCGCAACACTGTCCTATGCTTCACCCCGGAGGCCCGGGCAGCGAACCGGGGCCTGGTCGATCTGCTGACCAGGATCGCGGCGAAGAAGCAGGCGACCCCTGCCCAGATCGCGCTCGCCTGGCTGCTCGCCCAAGGGCCGTGGATTGTTCCAATCCCAAGTACCACGAAGCTGCACCGCCTAGAGGAGAACATCGGCGCCGTCGACGTCTAGCTCACCCGAGTCGATCTCCGGAGATCGAAGGCGCCGCCTCGAAGATCACAGTGCACGGGGCCCGGTGCTCCGAAAGTTCGCAGAGGAAGAATCGATCGTTGAGAGGCGCAGCATCGCGCGTCCAGGTGGCGTAGTCGGCCGCGTTGGTGTTCCCCAGGACGAGGCGATTCCAGCAGCGCTGCTGACCTTCTTCAGCAACGCCACTGTGAGCGGCGAGCCGGAGCCGGCCCGCGCGTACATCGACGAGCTTCTGCCGGACATCCTTGAAGGCCAGATCGAACCAGGGCCGGCGGCGCAGCCAACGCGCACAGAGCCTCCAGAGGAGAGGACGGCGGAGACGACCGGCGCAACCGGGAACAGGGATCCATGCCGCGAGCCGGCAAAGGCCACGACGCCGGAGAGGGTAAATGGATGTTGGCTGTAGGGAATCATGTTTTGTCCGCCACAAACAGGCTACGCCGGTGGGCAAAACATGTGCCGAGGATGCTCCGGAGCGGACGGTGGTTGTCCAGGGAACGTTGGTCAACGCGTCAGCAGAGGCGCCCTATGCGGTGCAGCACCTCCTCAAGTCTGCGCCCCCCTGAGACTGCGCCTCGAAAAGCGAAGCGACCTCTAATCATCTGCACGAGCCTCAACGAGCGCCGGGGCCGCCCATCAGGAGCGCTCTGCGGCTCGAAGCCGGCCACGTGGAAGTAGAGCAACGAGCCAGCGAGGTGAGCTGGTCGCCCGCAACAGCTACTCTCGCTCAGCCGAGATGTATGCTCTGAGACAGGGTTGTTGAAGCCCTCAAAACGCCACGTGGATAAGCCCTTGGGCCAAACGGGTTGCGGTACGGTTGCAGTACATAGAGCCGGGAGGCATCCCGGCATTCACTTTATCATCTACGTTTTACCTGCAAATTAGCGTTTTTTGAGAGCCGACGAGCGGACTCGAACCGCTTTCCTGCTCTTTACGAGTGTGCGGTCAGGCGTTGCAGGGGGTTGCACGGGTTTGCACATCCCGCATTTCTAAGGGGCTTTCTCTTCTGGGGGTTGCCCTCTGTTGCACCGTATTGCGCTCCCGGTGGTATCAGAGTGGTATCAGCCCGCTGCGAATCAGGTACACTCTGGTGCCTCATCTCTTAAACTTCGTGGCCACACACTTGATAGCCACTGTTCTGTTGATCGGGTGCGCAAACTAGTAGGACCAGCGTACGCTAGGCGCTCCTCCCGGACCAAGGACTCACTCTCTTGCCAATCGATGGACCGCATGGGTATTTGTCGCACTCTCCTCCGTTAGACATGATGGATCGGTCTGAGCCTTGGGGTGTCGGTGCACAGCGCCGCTCGTGCTATAGAGAGGAAGCGGGGCACGTCAATCGTGCGCTGCGGTTTGATAGGGATGATTTCGGGGGATGAGACACATCGTCGAACGAATAAGAATCCTACACGGCTGACTCCCACGGCTCATGGACTAACGGCGACATCAGGAAGCGAGGATGGTACGAATGGCAAACAAACGATATGGGTAGCAAAGGAAGGTCTTGGTCGTCAAGGGGGCGCGAAGGGTCTCGGGACTACGGAGGTGTCGACGCTAGCGAAGGCTTCGCCCCGGTACGCGTCGTGTGGATATGCGCACTCTGGGCGCTCGTACACAGCGTGCTTGCCTCTAAGCAAGTCAAGGATCTGATCCGTCGGATCGCTGGGTCGCGCTACCGCGACGGCCTGTACCGCTTTATATTCAACGCCCAATCGGTTGTGTCGCTTCTCTGGGCGGCGCGGCGGTTCTCGCGGCTGCCAGACAAAGATCTCTACCATGCGAGGCCACCCTGGTCTTGGCTCTTCCGAGCGAGCCAGGTTGCCTCTTTGGGTGTGTTGCTTTCGGGCGTGCGGGTCATGGGGATATTACGTTTCGCCGGACTAACGCCACTGCGGGACCTCCTTACAGGAAGTGATGTCCGTCCCGCCCCTGAGGCGCAAGGACCTCCGGTCGGCTCCGACGACGAGGTGGTGAGAGCGGGGGCGTTCCGCTTCAGCCGCCACCCAGGTAACCTCGGTGCTCTGGGATTCTTCTTGTTCTTGCCTCGCATGACGGCAAACCGTGC
>DATDKO010000252.1:0-6795 GCA_036519935.1 Rubrobacter sp.
TGGGGAACATACCGGGGCTGCCCAAGGTAAATCTGCACAACAAGGTCCTTCATCCCTCCCTCGGAGGAGAAGACTTCTTGCTGCCCTTCAGGCAGGCGTTGGACGACGAGCTGGACGCGCCTTTCGTGCTTGTGATCGAGGGTTCCATACCCAACGAGAACATCAACGGTGAAGGGTACTGGACCTCCTTCGGCAACGATCCTGCAACCGGCGAGCCGCTGACGCTCAACTGGTGGATCGACCGTCTCGCCCCGAAAGCGTTCGCTGTAGTAGCGGCCGGGACGTGCGCCACCTACGGCGGCATCCACGCGATGGCCGGCAACCCGACGGGATGCATGGGCCTCGCCGACTACCTGGGGTGGAACTTTCGCTCTGTGGCCGGCATCCCCATCGTGAACGTGCCGGGATGCCCCGTGCAGCCAGACAACTTCATGGAGACGGTAACGTGGCTGCTGTACCAGGCCGCAGGACTTTCACCCATGATCCCGCTCGACGAGCAACTCAGGCCGACCTGGCTCTTCGGGAAGACCGTGCACGAGGGTTGTGACAGGGCGGGCTACTACGAGCAGGGCGACTTCGCCCTCGACTACAACTCCCCCAAGTGCCTGGTCAAGGTCGGTTGCTGGGGGCCTGTGGTCAACTGCAACGTCGCCAAGCGGGGCTGGATGGACGGCATAGGGGGCTGCCCGAACGTAGGCGGCATCTGCATCGGCTGCACCATGCCAGGCTTCCCCGACAAGTTCATGCCCTTTATGGACGAGCCGCCTGGAGGCACCCTCTCGTCGACCATTGCCAAGGCTTACGGGACCGTGATCCGCAAGCTCAGGAGCATAACCAACGACACGGTCAACAAGGAACCCAAGTGGCGTCACAACAAGCAAGAGCTGACGACCGGCTACGACCCCCGGTGGCGGGCGTAGAGAGGGAGAGACAAGTGGCTATCCGAGAAGAAGTAACGCCGGAAGCGAGGAACCTCACGGAGATGTCGTGGGACCCGATCACGCGCATCGTCGGTAACCTCGGGATCTACACGAAGATAGACTTCGACAACCGCGAGGTTGTGGAGTGCAAGAGCACCTCTTCGATCTTCCGCGGCTACAGCGTGTTTATGAAGGGAAAGGACCCGCGCGACTCCCACTTCATCACGAGCCGCATCTGCGGCATCTGCGGCGACAACCACGCGACCTGTTCGTGCTACGCGCAGCAGATGGCCTACGGCATAAAGCCGCCGCCCCTGGCCGAGTGGATCGTCAACCTGGGCGAGGCCGCAGAGTACATCTTCGATCACTGCATCTTCCAGGACAACCTGGTGTTCGTGGACTTCTGCGAGCAACTGGTCAGCGCGACCAACCCGGGACTGATGGAGCGGGCTGAGCAGACGCCGGCACCCCACGCTGACGTCCACGGCTACAGCACCATCGCCGACATCATGCGCTCGTTCAATCCGTTTACAGGGGAGACGTACAAAGAAGCCCTCCAGATGAGCCGTCTCACCCGCGAAATGTTCTGCCTTATGGAAGGGCGTCACGTCCATCCATCGACCCTGTACCCTGGTGGTGTCGGGACTGTGGCGACGCCGCAGCTCTTCACGGACTACCTGGTCCGCCTCATGAGGTTTATGGACTGGATCAAGAAGGCCGTCCCGATGAACGACGACGTATTCGACTTCTTCTACGAGGCGCTTCCTGGCTACGAAGAGGTCGGGCGCAGGCGCGTACTCCTCGGTTGTTGGGGCGCCTTCAACGACCCCGACGTCTGCGACTACGAGTACCGCCACATGGACGAGTGGGGCAAGGCCATGTTCGTCACCCCGGGCGTCGTCGTAGACGGAGAGTTGGTCACGACGAACCTGGTCGACATAAACCTGGGAATCCGCATCCTGCTCGGCTCCTCCTACTATGAGGACTGGCAGAACGAGGAGACCTTCGTACCGCGCGACCCGCTGGGCAACCCTGTGGACAAGAGGCACCCGTGGAACCAGACCACGCTCCCCAAGCCCCAGAAGCGGGACCTCGAAGGCGGCAACTACAGCTGGGTGATGAGCCCGCGCTGGTACGATGGGCGCACCGGCGATCACCTCGCCCTGGATACCGGCGGCGGCGCGATAGCCAGGCTCTGGGCCACAGCGCTCGCAGGTCTCGTCGATATCGGTGGCTACGTGAAAGCCACGGGCAATAGCGTCCAGATCAACCTGCCCAAGACGGCCGCCATGCCCGAGGCCAACTTCGAGTGGAAGGTGCCAGAGTGGTCCAACGCCATCGAGCGCGATCGGGCCAGGATCTACTTCATTGCCTACGCGGCGGCGGCGGCGATCCACTTCACGGAGAAGGCCCTCGAGCTGGTGCGCGCCGGCGAGACCAAGGTCTTCCAGGAGTTCGAGGTGCCGGACGAGGGTATCGGATGCGGCTTCCACGAGGCGGTCCGAGGAGTTCTCTCGCACCACCTCGTGATCCGGGACGGCAAGATCGCAAACTACCATCCCTACCCGCCGACGCCGTGGAACGGGTCGCCTACCGACTCCTTCGGGACGCCGGGCCCTTACGAGGACGCGGTGGCCGGCATGCCAATCTTCGAGGAGAACGGCCCTGACGACTTCAAGGGCATCGACATCATGCGCGCGGTGCGCAGCTTCGACCCGTGCCTGCCCTGCGGGGTCCACATGTACGTAGGCGATGGCAAGGTCGTCGAGCAACGTCACTCTCCGACATTGGGTCTTGGCGTAGAGCACTGAGCCGGACGTGTAAGCAGGCGGGCCTCGCACATGGGGCCCGCCTTCCAAGGAAAGGTCGAAATGCTTCTGGACGAAGGCGGACTACAAGAACGGGTCGCCAGGATGGAGACGCTACTCGGGGAGATAGAAGCTCTCGACGACCCGAGCGCAAAGTCCAAAGCCGCCGAAGTGGTGGGAGTTCTTCTCGACCTCTACGGCGAAGGACTTGCGCGCATGATGGAAGTGGTCGCGGAAGGCGATGACCGCGAGAAGGCCTTCGATGCATTCGCTGGTGACGAGTTGGTCTCCCACCTACTGCTCCTTCACGGGCTTCACCCGCTGGATCTGGAGACGCGCGTGACGGGCGCCCTCGAAGAGGTACGTCCTTATCTGCAGTCTCATGGCGGAAACGTGGAGCTGATGGGGATCGAAGGTGGTGTGGCGAGGCTCCGGCTAGAGGGTAGCTGTAACGGCTGTCCATCTTCCACTATGACGCTCAAGTTGGCTATTGAGGAAGCTGTTCAGAAGGCCGCACCCGACCTCGATGGGATCGAAGCCGAGGGCGTGGCCGAGCCCAAGCCGGCGCCGAACTTCGTAGCAGGTCCAACGTTGCAGAGGAAGAAGAAACGGCCGGAAGCGAACGGGGCTCCCTGGACAGCCATCGGGGAGATCACACTCTCCGGCGGCAAGATGCTGGCCAGGGAGATCTCTGACGACCCGGTGCTGTTCGTGAAGCTGGCCAACGATCTCTACGCCTACCGCAACCTGTGTCCCGGCTGCGGAGAATCGTTGGAAGGTGGCATCCTCGAAGTGGCTGACCTGGGCTGTCCTCGGTGCGGGCGTCGCTACGACGTACGTCGGGCCGGTAGATGCCTGGACGAAGGAGGGCTGCACCTGGAGCCTTTCCCACTGCTCGTTGGTGAGGAAGGGGTTGTAAGGATCGCGCTACCGAGCGCGGTGGGCTGAGGCGTATGGTAGATCAGGGAAAGACCTCCTCGGCCTTCTCCGCGCTGCGCCGGTTCGCCAGGGAGGAGACCGAGAGGGCCGCGGAGGCAGCGGCCAGGGAGCAAGCCGCCCAGGAGAAGGCTGCCCAGGAGTTCTGCGAGTTGTGTGGCGAGCCGATATGGCCTGAGCACAGGCATCTGTTGGAGGCCGCCACACGTGAGATTATGTGCGTCTGCCGGCCGTGTTCGATCCTCTTCGATAGGGAGGCGGCGAGCGAGGGCCGCTACAGGCTCATACCCGACCGCCACCTGTTCCTCGAAGACTTCCAGATGGGTGACGCTCAGTGGGAGAGTCTGCGAATCCCTGTCGACATGGCTTTCTTCTTCCACAGCGCGCCGGCCGAGAGGGTCGTGGCGTTCTATCCGAGCCCGATGGGACCTACCGAGTCGCTCCTGAAGCTGGATACCTGGGAGGAGCTCGAAACGCAGAACCCTGTGCTGAAGGGGATGGAACGTGACGTCGAGGCGCTCCTCGTAAACCGGGTCAGGGGGGCCAGAGAGCACTTCCTCGTCCCGATGGACGAGTGCTACAGCTTGGTCGGGCTCATCCGCATGCACTGGAGGGGCCTGAGCGGCGGTCGTGAAGTCTGGGAGGAGATAGACCGGTTCTTCGAGAATCTCAAGCAGCGTTCCAAGAAGGTAGTGAGAGAAACGTAGGATCGTATTCCGGAAGACTGGAGCAGGACGAAGGGAGAGCAGATGGCGGACAACATAAGGGTAGGCAAGCCGGACACGACGCCGGACGCGCCCGCGCACACGCCGGGGGTGCGCCAGGGAAACGAGCCTGGCGGTATCGAGAACGATCCCGGCTTCATTGAGACGGGCGAGCGTGGCGCGGGGCGTCCGACCGCCAAGTCGACGGCCCGTCGATCCACGGGGATCAACGCGGGGTCCAGGGAGCCCATAGACCCCGACAGCCCGAGCCTGTCGCCGGCATAAAGGCGTTGTCTATCTCCAGCGGTCAGCAATCAGCACGGGTGGAGTGGGCAGGCGATCGCGGGGAATCTTCTTGTGCCTGATCTGGACTTTCGTGTAGAGGGCGCAGAGGTTCTGAAGTTCGCCGCCGTTCCTACCCTCCTCTTCAAGCTGCGTGTCGAGAACCTGGGAGAGGAGCCCGTCAGGTCCGTCGCCCTCAACACCCAGATCCGGCTCGCCGTAACGCGGCGTCACTACGACCCTGCGGAGCAGGACCGGCTCCTGGAGCTTTTCGGCGAGCCGCACAGGTGGGGGGAGACGCTAAGGAGCCTGCTCTGGACCCACAACGTCCTTCAAGTTCCGCCGTTCTCGGGGAGCACGGTCGTCGACATGCCAGTCACCTGCACCTACGACCTCGAAGTGGTTTCGGCCAAGTACTTCCACGCCCTCCAAGACGGCGAGGTGCCGCTGGAGTTCCTGTTCAGCGGAACGGTCTTCTACGCGGGTGAGCACGGAGGGTTACAGGTGGCCCGCATCTCCTGGGAGAAAGAGGCCGACTTCCGGCTGCCCGTCAGGCTGTGGAAAGAGATGATGGAGCACTACTTCCCCAATAGCGCCTGGCTCCGGTTGCACAGAGACGCCTTCGACAGGCTCTACGACCACAAAGTACGCATGGGCCTACGGACCTGGGAAGATACGGTGGATGCCTTGCTCCGCGCCAGCGAGCAGGAAGTGGAGCGCTAGGTGGACGCTGTCAGGAAGATCGCCGAGGCCGTTCTCTACGAGGGATATGTGCTCTGGCCCTACCGCAAATCCGCCATAAAAAACCAGCAACGTTGGACGTTCGGAGGGGTGTACCCCAGGGCCTACAGCGAGGCCAGGGGCGAGGATGACCCCTGGCTTATGCAGACTCAGTGCCTTGTGGCGGGAGACGGAGCGGCGAAGGTCGAGGTGAAGGTTCGTTTCCTGCACGTAACCGAACGCAAGGTAGGCAGAAAGAGTGGCGAGATCCTCGAGTTCGTCGAAGAATTGCAGGTCGGTGGAGATCACTACCTGCCGTGGGACGAAGCTACCGAGCGAGAGATCACGCTTGGGCAGTTCAGACTATCCGAACTTCTGGAGGCACCTGAACGGGCAGGGATAGATATTCCTGGTGGGAGTAGCCAGGAAGAGATCAGGAGTCCAACGGGTGAGGTCGTTGGGGCGCTAGTGCGTAGCTGGCGCGCGTTGTACGGAGCGGTCGAGGTTGAGGCCGAGGCTCTGCGGGAGAGGATCTTCAGGCTAACAGTCAAGATTACCAACACCACCCCCTGGGAGGGGGAAGATCGGGAGAATACGCTTCGCCAGACCCTCTGCTCGACGCACACCACGCTCGAGGTAGAAGGGGGCAGCTTCGTCTCCATGACAGATCCGCCCGAGCCGCTGCGGGAGCTCGCGGAAGGGTGTGAGAACAAGAAGACGTGGCCCGTGCTGGTCGGGGAGGAAGGGGCCCAAAACATGCTGCTTTCATCCCCGATAATCCTCTCCGACTATCCGCAGATCGCCCCCGAAAGCCCTGGCGACATGTTCGATGGTGGAGAGATAGATCAGCTCCTGATCCTGAACATTCTCACCCTCACCGACGAGGAGAAGGCTGAGATGCGTGCCTCGGACCCGCGGGCGCGGGAGATCCTGGATAGGTGCGAGTCCCTCTCGCAAGAACAACTGATGAACCTGCACGGGGCCATCCGCGAGTTCAGGGTGTTGAGGGACTAGGATGGATTTCTTCAGGGAACAGGAGAAAAGACCCACGCTCCAGAGTGTGACCGTGGAGGGTGTCGAACTCGTCAAGGGTAGCCGCGTGATGCTCTGGCCCCGCTCAGGAGGGGATGTCATAGACATCGCGCTTTCGGGAAAGGTCGCGTTCGTCGAGGCCATAGAACAGGACTACGAAGAAAGGATCCACCTCTCTGTCACGCTGGAGGACGACCCTGGCAGAGACCTGGGAGACGCCCACATCCTGGGGCACAGGTTCTTCTTCTCGCCAGATGAGGTCGTGCCGCTCGACCCTGAGGCCGCGGATGCCTAGACGCGTTCTCATCGCAGGTATCGGCAACATCTTCCTGGGCGACGACGGTTTCGGGGTCGAGGTGGTAGGGCGACTCTCCGGACGCAAACTGCCTGAGG
>DATDKO010000253.1:0-2785 GCA_036519935.1 Rubrobacter sp.
ATGGCGGACGAGATACGCGCCGCCTACCAAGAGTTGAGCGAAGACGGAGAGACGCCCGTCGCCGTCCGTTCCTCGGCCACCGCAGAAGACCTGCCCGGGATGAGCTTCGCTGGCCAGCAGGAGACCTACCTGAACGTTCGCGGAGCGGAGGCGCTGCTCGAGGGGGTCAAGAACTGCTGGGCTTCTCTGTGGACGGCGCGAGCGATGGCTTACCGGACACGCCAGGGCATAGACCCCGAGACCGTGAGCCTCGCGGTGGTGGTCCAGAGTATGGTCGAGTCGGAGGCCGCTGGCGTGATGTTTACTGCCAACCCCTCGAATGGCCGGCGGGAGCAAGCGACGATAAGCGCCGCGTGGGGTCTCGGAGAGTCGGTGGTAAGCGGCTCGGTGACGCCGGATTCTATCGTCGTGGAGAAGGGGAGCGGGCGTGTGCTTTCGCGCGAGACCTCCGACAAACAAGTCATGACCGTCTACTCTGAAAACGGGACCGAGCAGAGACCCGTGCCGGAAGCGCGCCGCCGCCAGGCGGTTCTCGATGATGGGGCAGCAGCGGAGCTGGTGCGTTACGGTAAGCGGATCGAGGAGCTATACGGAACCCCGCAGGACATCGAGTGGGCGCTTGCGGGCGACGAGTTCTTCGTAGTGCAGGCGCGTACCATCACGGCGCTCCCGGAGCCGATGGCCGATCCTCCCGCGAACTGGAGCGTACCGGACCCGAAAGGCTTCTACGTTCGCGCCAGCATCGTGGAGCAGATGCCGGACCCGCTCTCGCCGTTGTTCGCCGACCTTGCGGACGAATCGGTCACCCGGTCGCTGCGAAAGCTCATGAACGAGCTCCTCGGTTCCGACACTCTCAGAGAGGGCGACCTTGCATTCCCGGCGATCAACGGGTACGCCTACTATTACTACAAGATGGCGGCCATCCTGAGGATCAGCGCCAAGGCTCTCGCGGTCCTTCCATCCCTGTACGGAAGCGGAAAGGCAAGCGGCGTAAGACGCTGGCGCGAGTACTCTCACCCCCGCTACGCGACGATTGTCGAAGAGTGGGAAGCCAAGCCGCCAGCAGACCTGCCGGCGGTCGGACTCCTCGCGGGCGCGCGGGAGCTACTCGACGCAGGGACGGAGTACTATACCTCGGTGCAGACCATCATCCCGATCGCGGCCAGCAGCGAGTTGTTGTTCACCGGCTTTTACGATCGCCTCATCAGGCGAGAGGGGGATCCTCCGGGACAGATCTTCCTTCTGGGCTTCGACAGCACGCCCATCCGGGCCGAGAAATCACTCTACGACCTGGGGATGTGGTGCGGCGAGCATCCCGAGCTCGCCACCGCGCTCCTGGATACACCGTCGGACCGGGCGCTGGAACTGCTGCGCATGGAAGAACCACCCGCCGGTATGGACGAAAGGGTGTGGGACGATTGGCGGTTGCGCTTCCAGACTCACTTGGACAGCTACGGGTACGCCGTCTACAACCTCGACTTCGTGAACCCCGTGCCGGCCGACGACCCTGCGCCCCTCTTCGACACTCTAAAGTTCTATCTCCGGGGCGAAGGACAGAACCCCCACGAGCGCCAGCGAAGGATGGTCAGGCGCCGCGAGGAAGCCACAAGGGCGGTGCTGGAGCGGCTGGACCCTGCGCGAGGAAGACTCATCGGCAGGCTACTCAGGTGGGCACAGGACGCAGCTCCAGTGCGCGAGGACGCACTTGCCGATACGGGTCTGGCTTGGCCCGTTATGCGCAGGATGCTCCTCGAATTGGGCGGCCGCCTCTTCGAAGCCGGCGCCGTGGAGAAGCCCGCAGACGTATTCTGGCTGCGCCGGCAGGAGCTAGAGGACATGGCCTCGTCCCTGGACGCGGGCGAGACGCAATTCCCAAGCCTGGCTGAGCCCGTGGAGCAGCGCAAGATGCTCTGGCGGGGACAGAGACGGGTCACGCCCCCGCAGCTACTCCCCAAAGACTCCTGGTTCATGGTCCTTGAAAGTCTTATGCCGGCCGCATCCGAGGACCAGACGGGCGACACTATCAAGGGCATAGCCGCTAGCGGAGGTCAGGTTACGGCCGCCGCCCGCGTGCTCGGCGGTCCAGGGGACTTCGGCCAGATGCGACCAGGGGAGGTGCTCGTGGCGGCCATCACCACCCCGGCATGGACCTCACTCTTCGCCATGGCCTCCGCGGTCGTCACGGACGTGGGCGGGCCTTTGAGCCACAGCTCCATCGTGGCGCGAGAGTACGGCATCCCGGCCGTGCTCGGGACCGGGGTTGCGACCCGCCGCATCCGTAGCGAACAGAACATCCGCGTTGACGGGGATGCGGGGACCGTCACGCTCCTGGACAGGATGGGTCGCGACGACGGGGGACGTCCGGCTGAAGTCGCGTCCGAGCCGGCCGCATCCTCAATGGCGGGAAAGTTGGCGCTCGCAGCCCTCGCCGGGGTGGTCCTCATCACGGCTTTCGCGCGTTGGAGAAGGCGCAAACGAACCTAGACAACGTAGCTCCAAGAACGGGCAGTAGTGGGCACAGGAAGCTGGAAGAGTGCTAGGTGTGCTACCAAACCTCCCATGGTAGCAACGGTGGCTGCCAGCTTATTAAAGGCCCCGTGAAACAGCTTCGTTGCTGGGAGGAGGTGGTCGATCCTCATCTGGACCCCCAAAGTCGCCCCCGACGTGCTGTTCTTGGCGGCCGGTCTGATAGTGTTGGCTGCGCTGGCATCGGTTCAAGAGTACAAAAACCGGGAACTCCTCTTCCGTGCCTCGTTGGCACGGGATAGGACTCAGTTGTTGGAAC
>DATDKO010000254.1:0-5890 GCA_036519935.1 Rubrobacter sp.
AGGCCGACGGAGAGCCTGACGTAGTCATCCGTGACGCCGGTGGATTTCTGCTCGTCGATCGAGAGCTGCGAGTGGGTCGTGGAGGCCGGGTGTATGACCAGGCTCTTCGCGTCGCCGACGTTCGCAAGCAGGCTGTGCAGCTCGAGCCCATCTATAAAGCGCTTGCCGGCTTCGAGGCCGCCTTCGATGCCGAAACCGAGGATCGCACCGAATAGACCTTCTTTGTGGTACTTCGCCGCCAACTCGTGCGAGGGATGGTCCGGGAGGCCAGGGTAGTTCACCCAGTTCACTTTGGGGTGGCCTTGCAGGAACTCGGCGACGGCCTGCGCGTTCGTCGAGTGGCGCTCCATCCTCAAGGGCAGCGTCTCCAGGCCCTGCAGGAAGAGGAAGCTGTTGAACGGGCTGAGGGCGGGACCCCAGTCTCTGAGCATCTGGACGCGGGCCTTCAAGATAAACGAAAGCTCGCCGAGCGTGGGGTAGATCTCCAGCCCGTGGTAGGAGGGGTCTGGTTCGGTGAACCCTGGGAACTTCCCGTTGTCCCAGGGGAAGGTGCCGCCGTCCACTATGACACCGCCGATCGACGTCCCGTGTCCGCCGATGAACTTGGTCGCAGAGTGGACCACGATGTCCGCCCCGTGCTCCAGGGGGTTGATCAGGTAGGGCGATGGCAGGGTGTTGTCGATAATGAGCGGGACGCCGGCGTCGTGCGCCACCGCCGCAGCCCCCTCGATGTCAAGGGTATTGAGCGCGGGGTTCCCTATGGTCTCGGCGTACAAGGCTCTGGTCCTGTCGGTGACCGCCGCGCGTAGACTATCAAGGTCCGTCGAGTCGGCGAACTTCACGTCGATACCGACCTTGGGCAGCGTGTAGTGGAACTGGTTGTAGGTACCACCGTAGAGTTCCGCAGCGGAGACGATCTCATCGCCCGCCCCCATGATGTTCAGGATCGCAAGCCCCTGGGCGGCCTGGCCCGATGCCGTCGCGAGGGCACCCACGCCCTTCTCCAGCGCCGCGACCCGCTTCTCGAAGACGTCGGTCGTGGGGTTCATGATCCTTGTGTAGATGTTGCCCTCTTCGGCGAGCGAGAACAGGTTCGCCGCGTGGTCCGTGTCGTTGAAGACGTAGGAGGTCGACTGGTAGATGGGAACTGCCCGCGCCGTCGTGGCCGAGTCGACCTCCTGCCCGGCGTGCAAAGCCAGGGTGTCGAACCCATAGTCGCGCTCCTGGATCTTCTGGTCTGCTGTGTCGGTCATATTTGCTCCCTTCGGTCGCTCAGGTTTCAGGTTATGAACGGTTGTATCGCTTCCTTGAGTTCTTTCCAGTCCTTCAAGAAGGCGTCGTGGCCGCTAAGTGTATCTATCTCGGCGTAGTGTGCCTGCGCGCCGGCCATTTTCGCACTCTCGGCGGCGGCTCGAACTTCGGCGGCGGGGAAGAGCCAGTCGCTCGTGATCCCAACGAAGAGCACCTCGGCTTCGATGCGCGAGTAGGCCTCTTCCTCGGACTCGTAGCCTTTCGACACCTCGTAAAGGTCCATCGCCCTTGAGAGGTAGAGGTAGGAGTTGGCGTCGAAGCGGCCGGTGAGCTCCCTGCCCTGATAGTGCAGGTAGCTCTCGATCTCGAACCTCCCACCGAACTCGGGGTGAATCGCGGGACGCCCGGCGGACCTACGGCCGAACCTCTCCCACTGTCCCGCGGCGCTCTGGTAGGTCATCATCCCCGCCATCCTGGCGATGGCGAGCCCACTATCGGGCCTCCTTCCCGTGCCGTAGTAATCGCCGCCTTGCCAGTCAGGGTCGGCCATGATAGCGCGGCGTCCGATCTCGCTCATCCCGACCCCCTGCGGCCCTAGAGCCCCCGTGGCGGCCACGGGGATGGCCTTCTCCACGAAGCCCGGGAACTCTACGGCCCACTCTAGCGCCTGCTGCCCACCGATGGAACCGCCGGCGACGAGGGCCAGCCTTCGCACGCCAAGAGCCTCGAGCAACTGCCTCTGCGCCCTGACCATGTCCCTGATCGTGACCACAGGAAAGCGCATCCCGTAGGGTCGCCGCGTGCCCGGTTCTGTGTAGGCCGGACCGGTGCTGCCCGAGCAGCCTCCGATGACGTTCGAGCAGACGACGAAGTACTTTTCGGTGTCTAAGGTCAGCCCTGGCCCGACCATCGGGTCCCACCAACCGCCGCGCCTGTACCCTTCAGAGGGGCCTCCCGCGGCGTGCGAGTCTCCTGTCAGGGCGTGGACGAGCAGTACGGCGTTCTCGGCGGCGGCGTCGAGCTCGCCCCAGGTCTCGTAAGCCAGGGTGACGTCCCGGAGGCTTCCGCCGAGTTCGGGTTCGAAGGAGCCTATGCGGTGGGATCGCAGGGCCGGGGCGTGGCTAGCGCCGGCCCCCTGGTCTAGTGTCATACTCGGTAGTAATGCGGCCTCCTTCTGTGATCGGGTTCTACGCCTCTCGCGCAACCCGCTCGTAGAAGAGGCTGCCCACCTCTCCCCACATCTTCCAGAACGGTAATGACCGTCCTGCTGGACTTGGCACCTTGCGGGAGTAGCTCATAGGTCCCCGTGGGTTGCCGCGGTTTCTCGGGGCCAGTTCCCTCCACCGCTCTCGATGCGGGTTCGCGCTAGGCGTTGATGCTAAAACACCAGGGTGCGCCCCGTCAAGCAAGTCGCGGCTTCTGGAGAAAGGTACTGGCCCCTTCCTACCTGTGGGCCCAGGGAAAGCGTACGTACACCCAGGCATTCTGGTATTTCTCCAGGCCCATTCTACGGGCGACGTCCGGTGTCATGTCGACTCCGGCGGGGTTGAGGACTTTCCTGCCGAACTCGTCCTTGCCCTCGTTGAAGTTCTGGTAGTAGGCGACCTGCGCCTCTGACTTGCAGCGCGGAACGCGTTTGAACATCGTGCGGTCCTTCTTCCGCATCCAGTAATTATCGTAGGTGTTCCACGGCCCGACCTCCTTGACCCTCGGCCCCACCGCTGGCCCGCCGTTGACGCGCCACATGCGAACCCTCGGCTGGCGGCCGAACTTGAGGTTGCGATGCGGCAGGGCAACCTCGCCTTCGGTGTTCCCGGTGTACTGCGTGGCGAAGACTTTGCAGCGTATGCCCTTCCTGTGATTGGAGGCCGAGTAGGTCTCGGAGGAGGCCGTGAAGTCTTCCGTGGAGGCGGCCTGAACCTCCTGGTCCCACTGCTCGTCCACCCAATCCTGGAGGTCGGCGCTTTGATCCTGGGGCACGATGGCCTCGATTCTCTTCTTCGTCCTTGCTACGGCCGCGGCGATCTTCTCGTCGTAGTCTGAGGCGGTGATCTTCTTCGCTATCTCTCTCTTGGGGAGATCTTTGTTCGCGGAGAGCACGATCTCGCTCTCACCAAACTCCTGTGCCAGAATCCGGTTCTCGCGGCGGGTCGCGGCGAGGACGTCGTCGACCTGCCCGTCGCTGAGACCGAAATGCTCTTTGAACTGATCGATGTTCTGCTGCTCGGAAAGAATAACTGCAATGGCGGGCTTCTTGGCATCCGAGTAGGCGGAGTACTCCTCGGCCTCGACGGCGACATGATCTCCCGCCAGCAGGATCACGACAGGCACCAGCGCGAGAAGTCCAAGAGGTGCTCGCCAGCCACCTCTGTCTCTGACAGACGACAGACACCATCTCGCAGTGCGTAGCGCGGAAGACCGCACGGAGACCCCCTCCAGGCAGGCGCGTTAGAGCCAGGCGCCCACGTTACGTCACTTAACGCGCAAATGCTAACCGCTCGCGATCCTGGAGTCAACGTATCGGCGAGCGGAACAGGCACCGACCTCAATATGCCCGGGCGAAGACGGCGGTACGGCCTGGCCTTCCCGAGACGAGGTCCTTCCCCTCCTCCCGCTCGAAGGGCAGGAGCCGGATCGTGGCCCTGGTGTCTTCTTTGATCTTCTGCTCGGTCTCCTCAGTACCGTCCCAGGGGGCGACGACGAAACCGCGCTCTCTGGCGATGATCTCCTCGAACTCCTCGTAACTTTCGGCCCTGCGGGTGTTCGCATCGCGGAATTCCGTCGCCTGTCGCAGCATGTTATCCTGGATCTCGCCCATCATCGCTTCTAGCCGGCTGGGCAATTCCTTTCTGTCCACGAACTCCTTCTCCCCTGTATCGCGCCGAACGAGGACGGCCTGCCCCTTCTCGATGTCCCTGGGCCCGAGTTCCACCCGCACGGGCACGCCCCTGAGCTCGTGCTCGTTGAACTTCCAACCAGGCGAGTGCTCTTCGTCGAGGTCGACCTCCATCCTGATGCCGGAGTCTTTCAGTTCCGCATGCAGAGCTTCGGCCTCGCGGCGCACCTCTCCCTTGTTCTTGCCTCGCCAGATCGGGACGATGACAGCCTGAGTCGGCGCGATCCTCGGCGGCAACCTGAGGCCCCTGTCGTCGCCGTGCACCAGGATCAAACCTCCTATCGTCCGCGTCGAAAAACCCCACGAGGTCTGGTAGGGATGGACCCTGTCCTGATTCTCGTCTAGGAAGGTGATGTCGAAGGCGCGGGCGAAGTTCTGCCCGAGGTCGTGGCTGGTCGCAGCCTGCAAGGCGCGCCCGTCACCCATCAAACCCTCGCAGGTGTAGGTCTCCACAGCCCCGGCAAAGCGCTCGGATGGGCTCTTGGCGCCCGTGAGGACGGGAATAGCCATAGCCTCGTAGAAGCAGTCACGGTACACGCCGAGCATCCGCAAGGTCTCCTCGCGCGCCTCCTCAGCCGTCGCGTGGACGGTGTGGCCCTCCTGCCAGAGAAATTCCGCGGTACGCAGGAACGGCCGGGTGACCTTCTCCCAGCGCAGGACGTTACACCACTGGTTTATGAGGATGGGCAGGTCGCGGTAGCTCTGGATCCAGTTCCTGTAGAAGGCGCAGATGATGCTCTCTGAGGTAGGGCGGATCGCGAGCCGCTCCTCCAGCACTTCTCTACCCCCTATTGTCACCCACGCGAGCTCGGGGTCGAAGCCCTCGACGTGCTCGGCCTCCTTCTTGAGGTAGCTCTCGGGGATTAGCAGCGGGAAGTAGGCGTTCTTGTGGCCTGTCGCCTTGAAGCGGTCGTCGAGATCGCGCTGGACGCGCTCCCAGATCTCGAACCCGTAGGGCCTGATCGCGAACATACCACGAACGGGCCCGTAATCGGCGAGCTTGGCCATCCGCACGAGCTGCAAATACCACCTGCTCGGGTCCTCGCTCTTCTTGACCAGCTTCTCGACCGCTTCTGTCATCCCGATGCTCCTCTCCTGATGCAAGACGGACCAGCAAGAGAGTATAGCGTCCGGGAGACTACGGACGGTAGGTGAAGTTTTCGAGGAACACATACCCCACCAGCGTCGCCAACAACAGGATGCTCACGGCAGCGACCGCAATGTTCCACAGTCGCAGCTTGATCCTCACCGTACTCACGAGCGTCCCTTCTTCTCTACTTACGTTCACCCGCGCGACAGCATAGGTGTTTAGCGCCAGCGCGAGACATAATCCACCGAGGAAAACGAAGGGTGAGACCACGTTGAATACGACCCGCCGTCCAGCGATGGAGAGAAAAGCCTCCAAAGGATCGAACAGAAACCCAATCCCGAGCCCGTAGTTCAACAGGGATGCCGACACGAAGTACAGCGGAGCGAGAAGAAGCACACAGCCAACGACAGCCAACCTGCGATCATACATAGCTACCTCCTCATGGTCTGCGCGAGGCCTGATCCTCTGCGCCACCGCCGTCCTTGCCAGATCGGAGATCGTCAGGGCCCACAACAGCCCGATCCCACGCCTCCCACCCCGTTCGTACGCTTCCCTGTACAGGTCACCGAATACCTGCTCCATCCGCGGCCCGTACTCGCGCCTGAACTCCCCCGGAAATACCTTGAGCAGAACCCTGTAGACGCGCTCGGACC
>DATDKO010000255.1:0-13323 GCA_036519935.1 Rubrobacter sp.
GTAACGACCAGTCTGGACCTGGTGGTCTGGCTCGCATCCCAGAGGCTTACGGTACCTTTCCCTTCAAGGCAACCTCTTCGCCCGAAGTAGGACGCTCATCGACATGCTCCTCGGTGATGAGCAAGGTGCGGTAGTTTCGGGCCCCGGGTGCGACGTTGAGCAACACCCTGGTTTCGCCTTCGCCCACGCTCGTGAACGAGCCGGCGCTTATGCGCTTCTCTCCAGAGACGAACCACAGCTCGTAGTAGCTGTTCGGCTTGGGCTCCTCGAAGTTGTTGAGCTTTAGCTCCACCTGCTGATTACCGGAGGGCTGCGGGCGGATCTCGGCTACTCCCCAGTACCCTTCGAGCCCGACGGCCTCGCGGGGGGTCGGTACCAGCTGGATGGTCGCCACCGGGGGCTCCTCTCGCAGGAAGCCGAAGAAGACCCCGAGGGCGACGAAGGCAACTATGGCCGCTGCTGCCGCGCTCGGCAGAACGACTCGGAGATCCTTGAGGCGGTTGAAGCCAGAGGTTCTGGAAGATCCCGTCCGATCTTCAAAAGACGATCCTTGCGGCTCCTCCTTGTCGGAAACGGATAGTCGCTCAGCGCGCACCCGAGAAAGGATCCCGTCCTTAAGGTAGCTGGGTGGATCGGCTGGTGGGGGTGCCGCCTCCAGCGCGCGGTTCACCTTCCTCAGCTCACGGACCTCGTCTTGGCAACGGGGGCAGGACGCCAGGTGACGCCGGACCTCGGCAGCCTCCTCCGGCTCCAGCCCGCCCAGGACGAACGCCGCCAGGTTCGGGTGTACTTCCGCGCACCTCATCTGATAGCCTCCCGCGAAGTATCCCCGACCGCAAGCTCCCTGCGCAACTTCTTGAAAGCGCTCGCGGTCCGGGTCTTGACGGTGCCCAATGGCACGCCGGTTCGTTCGGATACCTCCCTCTGGGAGAGCCCCCCAAAATAGGCCAGCTCTATCACCTCTCGATGCGGCGCGTCAAGCGCCTCCAAGGCCCTAGAGACCCGCCAAGAGAGCCAGGATTCGTCCACTACCTCCTCAGGACCGGCAGACGAATCCCTGGTGGTGAGGACGTGTGTCTCTCCATCAGGTATCTGATGAACCCTGTGGGCACGCTTGCGGTAGAGGTCCAGGGCGCAGCTGCGCGTGACCCTATAAAGCCAGGTGGAGAAGCTGCTCTGAGAAGCATCGAAGGTACGCAACGAGCGCCACACCTTCAAGAAGACATCCTGTACCAACTCCTCAGCTAGAGAGCGGTCGCCGAGGATCTTCAAACCCACGCCGTAGACTGTGCGGCTGTAGCGATCGTAGAGTGCGGAGAGAGCTGCCTCGACCTCAGAGCCGCCAAGGCGGGCCATGAGCTGCTCATCGGATGGTTCGTCCGCTCGTTGAGACATCACGGAGCGCGGACTCCCTGCTCCCTCGTCATTCTCAAGAAGCTCACCCGCAGCAACATCCATAGCATCTCCGTAGAAATCGAGAATATATGTGGTTATACGAGTGACGTGGCTTATCGGATCTGGGTTTTGCTTATGAGGAGTTCGTCTTCGTTACCACTAATCTTTGATAGGGCCAACCCGACCAGAGGCGGGAGGTTCTTGCTCTCACGTTGTCTAAAGACGCGCTTGATCCGCATGAGCGGAAACCAAATCCGAAGCTACGAACCGCTCGTATAACCCGGCGTCTTCAAGATCGAGTGTAAAGGAGATGCAGAGATATGGACAGGTTCACCAACGAGAAGCCTACCGAGAGGAGGTATGAGAGATGAGCACCGTGACCAAGCGGATTATCTCCCCAGACAAACTAGTGTGGGCGGGCGCCTTACTGATCGCTGCCCTCGGGCTGATCCACCTGCTAAAGGCTCCCGATGAGTTGGAAGAGGCCACCTACCTGGGGCTGCTGTTCCTGGCCAACTTTGGTGGAGCAGTCGTGGCGGCGATCGGAATATACCGAAATTACAGGTGGGGCTGGCTCCTTGGAGTCATGCTCGCGGGAGGGTCTTTTGTAGGGTATGTGGTCAGCTGCACCGTCAGTCTACCCAAATTGGACGTCGAGGAGTGGCTCCAGCCCTTGGGGGTGCTCGCCCTGCTGGTCGAGGCCCTTTACGTGGGACTTTACCTGACGATCTTCGTCCGCCCCGCAAAGGAGGCAAGGACGGATTGATCTAGATCTCCCCACACCTACAACGTTACGAGCCACCGACGCCCACAAACGAGTACCTCAGTGCTGCGCTTCGGGGGTCCCGAAATACGAAAAATGCGAAAAACGGAGGAACCTATGAGACGACTGGTGTACATGGCAGCGCTAGTCCCGTCCGCATCGGCTAGCGCCTCCTCTTCAGCTAGCGCTACCCCTACAGCTACGGCTCCTCAAAGCCACCACCATCATGGAGGCGGCGGGAGCTCCGCTTCGGCCGCCGTCGATGGCCGGCTCCCGAACACCGGCGGCGTGTCCGTGGTGTTGCTGGTGTCGGTCGGGGCCCTGGTCTTACTAAGGGGGTTCGGGCTCGTCGCGACCAGGCTGTTGCGCCGAAGCACCTAGTCCGTATGAGGAGGTGTTCGTGTAGGTGACACCTCCGTTTGTTGGCCGAGGTCCTTACTGACGGCAGGGACTCCGGCGCTCTCGAAGGAGAAGATGCAGCATGGATCCTATGCCCGATCTCTATTCTTGGAGCAAGCAGCGCCGCGAGGAGGCGATCAGGGAGGCGCGGAGGCGGTCAGTGGCCAAGCAGGCGAAGGAGAGCCGCGGGAGGCGCTTCGAGCCGGCTCGTGTCGGCTCGGCCTTAGGCGGCGTCCTGAGCCTGCTCAGGTAGTCGCCCGATGGGAGGAGTAGGTACGATGAGGGGAGGAGGTGATGCGCGAGGATCTGCCACCATACTGCAGCTGGGGGTTCTTCGCCCTCCCGGTGCGTCGCTTTCCTAGAGAGCGGAATTTTTCACCCAACCTCCTAGAAGGAGTGTTCTTCCGGAGCTAACCCCTTCCAAGGACGGCGGTTTGAAAAACCTGACCGTTTGGGCGGTACGAAGAGCCGACCGTCGGTGCGAGAATACAGCCGGTCGTTCGGTGACGATATACTCAGGAGGCATAAGCGGTGGACAGGCCGGATCATGCGGGGGTGCTGCGTGCGCGGGACGCAGGCGAGCAGCGAGTTACCCCCTTGGAGCTGTTCTTCGATCTCGTCTACGTCTTCGCCATAACCCAGCTCTCCCACCTGCTCCTAGACCACCCGACCGTTGGTGGGGCGTTGGAGACTCTCTTTTTATTGTTAGTGGTGTGGTGGGCGTGGCAGTACACGACCTGGTTCACCAACTGGTTCGATCCAGACGCGCTTCCGGTACGCCTGATGCTGGGCGCCGTGATGCTTGCGAGCCTGGTGATGTCGGTGGCGATACCCGAGGCCTTCGGCGAGCGGGGGCTGATGTTCGCCCTGGCCTACGTCGCGATACAGGTGGGGCGCACCGTCTTCGCGGTCCTCGCCTTGGGCGCTTCCCATCCGCTCAGTGGTGGCTTCCGCAGGATACTCGCGTGGTTTGCGGCGTCCGGGGTGTTGTGGGTGGCGGGGGGCCTAGTTGAAGGCGAGGCGCGCCACGTGCTTTGGCTGCTCGCCCTGGGCGTGGACTACTCAGGTCCTGCGGCCCGCTACCGGACGCCGTGGCTGGGACGCTCGCACACGCAGGAGTGGACCATCGAGGGGGCACACTTCGCCGAGAGGTGCCAGCTGTTCGTCATCATCGCCCTGGGCGAGTCCATCCTGGTTACCGGCACGACCTTCGGCGAGGCAGAGGTTTCAGCCGCTGCCGTAGCCGCGTTCGGGGTCGCCTTCCTCGGTAGCGGGGCGCTGTGGTGGATCTACTTCGCCCGCAGCGCCCACGACGCCAGCGAGACGATCGCCCACTCGGAAGACCCTGGCAGACTTGCCCGCTCGGCGTACACTTATTTTCATCTGCCCATGATCGCGGGCATCATCGCTGTAGCGGCCGCTGACGAGCTCACGGTCGCCCATCCTGGTGACCCCGGCACGTTCGCCTCCGTATCACTAACCCTCGGCGGCGTGGCGTTGTTCGTGGCCGGGAACGGCCTCTTCCTTTGGGCCGTTTCCGGTCGGGTGCTCTGGTCCCGCTTGTTGGCGGTCGTCGCCCTGGCTGCGCTCGTGCCGGTGGGCTTCGCACTACCGGCGCTCGCGCTGTCAGGCACGGCGGCCCTTATCGTGATCCTGCTTGCTATTGTGGACTCGCTGATCTATCGAAGGCGTGCGCCTTATTCGAAAGGGACCGCCGCGTAAACGTCCTACACTATTCACCAAACCGTGTGGTAGAGGCGTTTCGTGAACTTCGTGTGCAATGCGAGCAACCCAAAGGCGGCTAAGGGTTGGCTTCGGGGAGGGTAACAGCCTGAACTCGAATTGTAGCTCCGAAGGTCAAGGGTACGATCCCCGTCGCTAACTACCTTACACTAACCTGGGCGTAATTTAGCGTATCACCACGATACGCTGCGAACACTTTTCCCTGTATATAGGCGACTTTTCGGCTTAGGTACAGTGGTACAAATCTAACTCGTAGCTGGAGCAGGAAAGCGCTTCGAGTCCGCTCGTCGGCTCTTTATTCTTGACTAGTTTGTAGCTGCTATCCTAGGGGGCGACCCATGGCTCAGATCCTCTAGAGCGCTCCCAGCTCTTCGGTGAATAAGAGAAAGAAGGTGGGGCGTGATTCTACTCATCTGACCCAGCGCATTCGGTAGACGCGCGCCTCCCATGGCCGGAGCGCAAAGTGCTGAATGTCCTCTGCGGTATCCACCGGGTAGTTGGCAAGGACGAGCTCGGTGCCTTTCCAGCGGTAGGCGTCGGGGATTTCGACGCTAATGGGCTCTCCAGAGAAGTTGGCGAAGACAAGTAGCTCGGTGCTGCCGTGGCGTCGAGTAAACGCGTAGACCTGGTTGTGGTCGGCGAGCAGCATGTGGAAGTCGCCGTGGACGACGGCCGGTTCCGTGTGGCGCAGCTCGATCAGCCGTCGGTAGTGGTGAAACACCGACTCGTCGTCGGCCATCTCAGCTCGTGCGTTGATCTCCTTGTAGTTGGGGTTGACCGCCATCCACGGTGTACCGGTGGTGAAGCCGGCGTTCTCGGTGTCGTCCCATTGCATCGGGGTGCGGGCGTTATCGCGGCTGCTGAGGCGTAGCATGGCCAGGACGGTTTCGGGGTCCGCGCCCGTACCCACGGCTTCGGCGTAATGGTTGAGCGTTTGGATGTCGCGGAAGTCGTCGATCGAGGCGAAGGGCGTGCTGGTCATGCCAAGCTCCTCGCCCTGGTAAATGTAGGGCGTCCCGCGGTGCAGATGTAGCACGGTGCCGAGCATCTTCGCGGAGCGCACGCGATGCTCTCCATCGTCGCCGAAACGCGAGACGACGCGCGGTTGGTCGTGATTGTTCCAGTACAGGCTGTTCCAACCGACCTTGACCAAGCCAGCCTGCCAGCGTCCGAGGACCGCCTTGAGGTCGCGCAGGCGCAGCGGGTGAACGTCCCACCGCGTCTCGCCGTGGTCGACCTGGACGTGCTCGAACTGGAAGACCATGTCGAGCTCGCGGCGGACGGGGTCAGTGTAGAGCTTGGCTTCTTCGACCGTCACGCCGGGCATCTCGCCGACTGTGATCAGGCCCTCACGTCCGGCGAAGACTTCGCGGTGCATCTCTTGGAGGAACTCGTGGATGCGAGGCCCGTCGACGAAGAACGGCATACCGTCGCCGTAGAGGCTGCCGTCGTGCACGTGGCCGTCGGGCAGGTTGGTATCTTTGGAGATAAAGTTGATGACGTCCATGCGGAAGCCGTCGATGCCGCGGTTCAGCCACCAGTGCATCATCGAGTAGACCGCCTGGCGGACTTCGGGGTTCTCCCAGTTTAGGTCGGGCTGCTTGCGCGAGAACAGGTGCAGGTAGTATTCGCCCGTTTCGTCATCGAACTCCCAAGCCGGACCGGAGAATATCGAGCCCCAGTTGTTCGGCTCGGCGCCCGGATCGCCCGCGTTCATGCCTTCGCGTGCAGGCCGCCACCAGTACCAGTCGCGTTTCGGATTGTCTTTGGAGGCGCGCGACTCGACGAACCACGGGTGCTCATCGGAGGTATGGTTGACGACGAGATCCATAACGAGCTTCATCCGGCGCTCGTGGACCGCTGCCAGCAGCGCGTCGAACTGCTCAAGCGAGCCGAACGTGGGGTCGATGTCCTGGTAGTCGCTGATGTCGTAGCCGGCGTCGTCCTGGGGCGAAGGGTAGATCGGAGACAGCCACAACACGTCCACCTCCAAGGCCGCGAGGTAGTCAAGCCGCGAGCTGATTCCGGCGAGATCGCCGATCCCGTCTCCGTCGCCGTCCGCGAAGCTGCGTGGCCAGATCTGGTAGACGACGCTCTCTTGCCACCACTGCTGCTGCATCGTAACTAGTATCCCTCCTGCGGTAGTATGTTTGCTAAGGCGGGTTTCAGCGCATCACCTTTAGATGGGCGCCTGGTCTGAGTGACTTTCATGTTCGGAGTATCGCAGCGTTCATGGGAGCTCTCAATCAAACCGCTCATGCCTGTTGTCACGAGGCTATAGACATGTTGTTTGCAGAGGAACAGCGACGCCTAAGACTCACGGCGTACTGACCCTAATTTGACCCTGACCCACACGTAACTCCCTGCAATAGTGAGCACTGCAAGTGTGCTGCAACCCGTACTGCAACCGGGCTGATACGCACTGGTACACAATGGACGAAGGGAAGCCTCCAGATCATCGAAAGCCGCCCAAATAAGCGCAATTTCCGGACGCAGTAGGATGGACTAGAACGCGCGCAAGCAAACTCGTAGCTGGAGCAGGAAAGCTGTTCGAGTCCGCTCGTCGGCTCTCTATTTATAGAGATTTGCAGGTGAAACGCAAAGACAGGATTACGGTTCGGCGGCTCTACCTAGACCTTTTAATGCCGATTTGATGCCAACCCATGGCGAAGCTTGTGGCACTATGAAGGTGTTGAGGGAGGGGGTGAAAGATAGAGTAGTGATAGGAGGAGGCATGATGAGTACTGCGATCGGCAGCGACGAGGGCAGCGAACTTACAGACGCTCTGGTCGCGGAACTCGAAGAGCGAGGTCACGAGATTGTCGCCTTCGGTCCGGTTGCCAATGAGGAAGAGTCGGATTGGCCACTGGTGTGGACAGGTGGCTGAAACTGTAGCCGCTGGAGAAGCAGACGAAGGCATGGTCTGCTGCTGGACCGGAACGGGGGCGAGCATCGCCGCCAACAAGGTGCCCGGTATCCGCGCCGCCTTAGTACACGATGCGGAGACGGCTCGCGGGGTGCGTGTCTGGAACCACGCCAACGTGTTGGCCTTGAGCCTGCGAGCGACGCCGATCCCGGTGATGCGCGAGATCCTGGATGCCTGGTACGAGACTTCTTTCTCAGAAGGGGAAGCCCAGAGTGATTGGAACAGGCAGCAAATCGACCGCATTCGGCAACTGGAGGAAAAGTATCGACAGGCTAAGATGAAGCGTTCGTAGAGTGGCGACGACCACCGATGCTGCAGCGAAGCGCGTAGCCTCAGCGGTACTCGAGGATCTTTTCGTAGCGTCGGGGCGTACGTTTGCGCTGCGGTTCTGGGATGGGACGGTAGAAGGCCAGAAAGCCAGCTTCGAGCCTCGCTTCACGTTGGTCTTGAGGCGGCGCATGTTGGCCGTGCGAAGCTCCCCACCTACCTCTCCCAGGCCTATCGGCTCACCCGCCCCGGTGGGCTCTTTCTGAATCACGGCATCATCACTCTCTCCTCGCGCTCGGCGCCACTACGGCTGGTAGAGAAGGCCCTTTCGCCAAGGACTTCCTTTATCCAGCGCTACGTCTTCCCGGATGGAGAACTGATTTCGCCTGCCGAGGTGCTACGCTTTGCCGAGGCGGCAGGCTTTGAGACGCGGGATGTAGAGAGCCTGCGCGAGCACTATGCTCTCACGCTACGCCGCTGGGTAAGGCGGTTAGAAGGGCGTCACCGGAGTCGTGGGACGAAGGATGAAAAGGGCCAGGCCGCCTACCTGTTCGGGGTAAGCTTCTCCTCCGTCAAACGCGCTACGCTAGGGGATGGTCCCTTCCAGCCTCAACTCAGGGCAAGCACGACCGACGTGTACAGATGACGAAGGTTGTGCTCCTCTACCGGGCCAATCTCCCCCGCACAGTAATAACCCGCCCATGGCACGTCCGGGTCAACGGATCGCCGAAACTGCTTGAGGAACTGCAATTTCTCCTGCTCGCGGAACATGTCCTTGCCTCTGGTGGCACACTCAAACTGAAAGATGAGTTTGGGGTTCTCACCCCCGAGTTGCTCCTTGATCTGGGCTGCCATCCGATCGAGCCCTGTTGCGAGTTTCTCCTTGTCTCGACTCGAGAACCAGATAATCGTACCCTCCTGGACCTCCGTTTGTACGATAATGGAGCCGTCGGCCATCTTCACTGCAGGTACGCCTCGAACAATGTACTCCTCATCTTTCATGTAGCTAGGGGCTCTGAAACAGAGCGCAAGCGAATTGGCGTAATCCATCCAGTTGCGATCGTCGGCTAGGGCATGCTCTGGTAGATATTCCTTAAGCACTTCTACGGCAGGTTTACCGTCTATCTCGTGGATGACGTTCCCTTGGGAACGCGTCACTATGCGCTCGCCACCTATGGGGATCACGCTGTGGCTTATAGCCCAACTAGCCTGTGCCTTACCTGAGAGCAGCGCGTAGGAGACCCCACCGGAGATGACTTCGTCGTCGCAATATTGATGAGGTGGCTTCCCCCAACCGCCGGTCTTGTTAGCTCCCCCACCCCACATTGGGAGGAACCGCTCGCTCGGGAGATTCTCTTCCAGCCCTGCAAAGAAGTTATCAAGGTTGTCCGTTGAAACGCCGAAGTCAACGCGCCCATCCGGGAAGACGAACAGGCCAATGGTGTCAGCAGACAGGTGGGGGAGCAGGTCCTGGGCTACCCGCTGCCCAACGGCGCGTGTGTCATTCTCAACAAGGCCCCTCGCTATCCCATTGTGCCAGCGCAGCTCCTCCGAAGAGATCGCCGTAACTACCACAGAGAAATTGGATTCATCTGCGTCGTCTCCGTTTATCGTACCCTCTGCCGAGCAACCTGTGAGGGGCGCACCTCCAGTAGTCCCGCGGACCACACCCAACAAGGAGTGCTGATCGTAACCGATAGAGGCGAACATGAATATGAAGTCTGGCCTGTCGACGCCCGCCTTCTGTAGTGCTTGCTCGGCGGCCTCACGACCCGCTACGTTGGGATTGTGATGCCGACTCATGCCGACGCCGGCTTTGATTGTCATGGGTGCACCTCCTGCTTGTTACTAACATATCTTAGCTCAGGAAGGGTTGAGCAGCATCTCTTCAGACGCCCTATCTCTCCTCACCATAGCCGCGATATATAGCTCCGAATCAAGCTAGCCAGGCGACTACCAGTCTGCCCGTAGTCGCAGCGAGGCGAGTGCCTGTGGCGTGCATACGGGTCAATGTCATCGCAATCCGCTGTAAGGTGATGTTGATACCACTCTGATACCACCGCGAACGCAATACGGTGCAACACGCAGCAAGGCAGGGAAAGGAAACGCCTCTAAATATGCGGCATTTGCAAACCCCTGCAACGCCTGACCGATCACTCGTAAAGAGATTAGGTCAGCGGTTCGAGTCCGCTCGTCGGCTCTCGGTTCTGTGTCGATTTGGGAATTTGTCAACAGTGAAAGGATCGAGCGATCCATCCTTTCCCTTTCGATCAAGTGTCTAGCGTTGCTGGTGCTCAGGAGCCGACCGCTGAGCCCTCAAGGCTTGTCAGACCTTCTGCATAGCTCTCATTGCGCTGCCGTTCTGTGTAGTTGTCTTGCTACGCGCTGAGCTTCGGCACGCGCACGTGCTGTGTCGGCTTTGCGCCCTTGGCGCTCATACAGTTCATTCAGTGACTGTAGAACGCGTGCCAGGGAGGGGTATGGTTGGTCGTCTGGCAGTTGGGGCAGTTCATATCGGCGCCTCATTCAGATTGTAGCAGATGCCTTTAGTGGCTCGATCATGAGTCGACCAAAGGTATTTACCTTCTTACTATGGGGAAGATGAGTGTTGCGGTCGATTTGCACCGGTAGTACACCAGCCCACGCGAACGATGGTGAACAGGCGCGAATGCTTTCAGAGGTGAATGCCTGGTTTTGCAGGTGGCTTTTAACTACAGCGAATGCGAGCGATAATAGGGTCAAGGGGCACCCCAAAAGACCCAAGGCCTGCACAAGAGCGGCAACGACCGGGCCGACGAGCTCGCTGTGACCGCCAAAAAGGAGGCAACGAGCCCCTCAACATCGCCGTTACCATGACGAATTGGCTCCTGCGAACCACCCCGAAGCGACTGTCTTCCTATTGTCGTTTGCTCATGTTCGCTCTTGCCATCCGTCCGGACTTGGCTGCGGCACGTGCCAGGCTGCTGCTCACGGTGTTTGCGCTGATTCGGGTGTATCACTTCACGATACGGAACCTAAGATGCGTGACCCGCGGGGAGGCAACCACCCTTATGTTCTCCAGTTCGATGTGCTCCGGACCCATGCGGTCGAACAAGCGGATCCCCTGGCCGAACAGTAATGGGGCAAGGTGGATCTCTAGTTCGTCGAGCAGTCCGGCTTTGATGAACTGCTGGACAGTATCCGCACCGCCCGCGATATTGACGTTCTTGTCGCCTGCAGCCGCCTTCGCTTGTTCCAAGGCGCTTTCGATGCCGTCGGTGACGAAGGTAAAAGTGGTTCCCCCATCCTTGACTAACCTGTCTCTGGCTTCATGCGTGACCACGAACACCGGCATGTGATACGGAGGATTATCGCCCCACGGATCTTCTCCTTCGTCGAACATTCGCCTGCCCATCACGACAGCCCCCGTGGGAGCGAATCTTTCGCGAAGTTCCTCATCGTCTTTGTTTGTCTGGCCGCCGGTGAGGGCCTGGATCTCGCGAAATGAGGCCAGATCGAACATCCACTGTTGGATACTCACGCCCTCATCACCCAAGGGGTTTCCTGCGCCGGCGTTGGGCCCCGCGACGTATCCATCTACTGACATCGACATATGTGCGGTAACTATTCCCATGACATCTCCTTTCGGGGTGGTCGTCTGAGACCAATCACTAACGAGGCCCTTAGCCAACCTATCTTCCCATTAAACCAATGTAGAAGATCGTGAGGCAAGACGTTGAATCTGCAATTAATCTTGGGGATGGGTTCTTAGGTATCCCCGCCTTGGTGACCATCCCGTCTGGACACAGCCTGAAGTAGGCACGCAGGCCACGCTCCGCGACGGCCAGACCGATCGCCCGCATCGGAAAATACCGTTGGACCCGATCGTAGTTCCTCGGTAGCATTACCGCTGTATCCGCGGATATTGCGGGTTGCTTGCGGATCCTCGACGAAGGAGGTAACGTGATCCGGCTGCACGACAACCTGTCCTCCGGTAACGGCTACAAGGCGCGCCTGCTGCTCGCACAACTTGGTGTCCCCTTCCAGCGAGTCGAGTACGACATAGACCGAGCCGAGACCCGCACCCCAGAGTTCCTAAGGATGAACCCTAACGGCCGCGTCCCGGTCTTGGAGTTGGAGGACGGCCGTTTCCTTCCCGAGTCGAATGCCATCCTCTTCTACCTCGCCGAGGGCACACCGTTCCTTCCCGACGACCGCTTCGGACGGGCGCAGGTCCTGCGTTGGACGTTCTTCGAGCAGTACTCCCACGAGCCCAACATCGCCTCGCCAAGGTACTGGATCACCCATAACCTGCCGATGACCGAGGAGCGCCGCGTGACGCTCGAACCCAAGAGGAGGCTCGGGTACGCTGCTCTGGGGGTCATGGAGGGGCACCTGAAGCACCGCGAATTCTTCGTCGAGAACCGTTACTCGATAGCGGACATCGCTCTCTACGCCTACACCCACGTCGCCGACGAAGGGGGCTTCGACCTCGGTCGCTTCCCCTCCATCAACGCTTGGCTGAAGCGGGTCGCGGCACAGCCAGGGCACATACCTATAACCTGGGACTAGCTCGGACGGTATTGGAGGTGCGTCTCGCGCGCGCGGTACCATCGAGGTTGGGACTAGGACGTCGCCGCGAGCATGGTCGCCAGCTTGATGGCCACCTGCTTGGGGTGGCAAGAATGAGATTCCCACGTTTACGCGTGGGAACGTCATCGATCGAATTCCTGACATGGTTTGACACCACTTTGACACCACCGCGGCCACAGCAACAAAAAGGCCTCGACTCTATGACAGGACCGTATTACTGCAAAACGTTCAACCCTCACGTTATCTCCATAACGCTAACGGTCTATTTTTTCCGACGCCTCCTCGCAATTCATCGCGGATTCATCGGCATCTACTCAAATGGAGCTGGTTAGTCGGTCTCCTTGAGGAGCTTCCGCGCACGTCCTACGCTCGCCTGGCGCCCTACCTCCGCGATGGCGGCGGCCTCGTCCCCGGCCGTGAGTGAGGACCGCTGGCGTACTGCAACCGGGCTAGTACATGCTGGTACGCAACGGACATAAGATCGTCTCTAATGCGCCGAAAATCCTATAGACAAGCACATCACCGGACAACGCGCCTATGGCACAACTGTGTCTATCGAATACCCTATGCCCTACAGACGCGAACAGAATCTACCTTACTATCCGGTCCCACGAGAGGAAAACCGAAAGCGTTACAATCTCTATTTGTCGAAAGCCGAGAGCCTAAACAATAGGGTGCTATTCGCTGGGCGACTCGCCGATTACAAGTACTACAACATGGATCAGGCTGTCGCACGAGCGTTGGGGGTGTTCGAGAAACAGGTTGCCGGAGGCAAGAGATTATGAAGCAAGCGCTGAGTTTTCCGCTCGAGCTGCTAGAGCTCCCACCTTTGGAAGACGTTCCTTTGGTCCAAGCGTTGGTGGCGAACCACACTTACGCACGTTACGTCGGAGAAGCGCCAGGGAGCATGCTCGGCCAGACTTAGCGACGCTTCGGAGTCGTGTTATGCGATGATGGTTCGTCTGACGAGCGTTGTGCGGTGATAGAGGGAAATGTGACGCGCGACCAAGGAATCCGCCTTCTTCGCAAGGAGAGCGGAGGAGTGGTTTCTGCCTAAGAGCATCTGTGGACGCCTGTTCGAACTGGCGCTCTCGAATTCCACGAGACAAGTCCCAGACATCGGCGGACCGGAGGTCAAGACGGTGGCCGACTTCGTGGGAGTTACCTGGCAAGACAGCTGAGCCTTCCGTGAGGGAGGTGTTGACGTGCCCGGACAATAGGTACGGCGAGATCCGCCGGGAGGTGTTCCTGCGCGATA
>DATDKO010000256.1:0-2713 GCA_036519935.1 Rubrobacter sp.
GGGCCGCAGATCGGGCCGATTTTCGGGCCGATCGCGCCTATTTGAGCTCGACCGTCGCCCCAGCCTCCTCGAGGTCGGCCTTGAGCTTGTCGGCCTCCTCGCGCTCGACGCCTTCCTTGATCGGCTTCGGCGCCTCGTCGACGAGGGCCTTCGCCTCCTTCAGGCCGAGGCCTGTCGCTGCCCTGACGACCTTTATGACCTGGATCTTCTTCTCGCCGGGGCCCTGGAGAACGACGTCGAACTCGGTCTGCTCCTCTTCGGCGGCGGCAGCGCCGTCGGCGGCCGCGCCAGCGGCAGGGGCTGCGGCTACGGCCGTTGCGGAGACGCCGAAGCGCTCCTCCAGGGCCTTCACCAGTTCCGAGAGCTCGAGAACGGTCATGTTCTCGATCGACTCCATTAGTTCCTCTTTGTTGACCGCCATAGCTGGTCCTCCTATCTTTGTTTACCTACGACTGTTCGGCGCTCTGCTTCTGCTCGGCGATCTGGCCGAGCACCACGACCAGACCCTGGACGGTGTTGTTGAGTACGGTGACCAGCCCGGTGAGTGGGGAGGAGATGCCGCCGACTATCTGCGCGAGCAGTTGCTCGCGGCCCGGCAGCTTGCTCAAGGCCACCACCTCGGCCTCGTCGAGCACGCGTCCGCCTTCCAGGAGACCGCCCTTGAGCGCGAAAGACTCCACCTGATCGGCGAACTCGGCCATCAGCTTCGCGCTGGCGACCAGGTCTTCAGAGAAGGCGAGGGCCGTCGGCCCTACGAGGAACTCCGAGATCCCTTCTACCCCAGCTTCGTCCGCGGCCCTCTTGGTTAGGGTGTTCTTCGCGACCACGAAGTCGACGCCGGACTCGCGGCTGCGCCGACGGAGGTCTGTGCTCCTGGCAACGTCCATGCCCTGGTAGTCGACGAGCACCGCAGAGCCGACTCGCAGCTTCGCGGTGAGGCGTTCGATCACCCGCACCTTCTCTTCCCTATTCAATCCAACTCCTCTACGACTAGAAAGCCCCGAGGCCGCAGAGGCGCTCGGGGCAAAGAGATCCCTCGAAAGCTTTCCGCAACCTCGGCCGGATTATTAAGTCCTTTCGGACCCCGGCTGTCTCTGGTTTGCTCTATTGACTAAAGTCCGTGCGTGATACTAATCTCTCTCCACCGCGGGGTCAACCTTCACGGAGGGTCCCATCGTCGTGCTCAGCGCCACGGACTTGAAATAGCGGCCCTTGACCGCAGCGGGACGGGCCCGCTGCAGCTCCTCGCGCAGCGCGAAGTAGTTCTCGACCAGGCTATCCAGATCGAAGGACTTCTTTCCTATTACGCCGTGGATGATGCCGTAACGGTCGACGCGGTACTCGATCTTGCCGCGTTTGATCTCCTCGACGGCTCTGCCTACATCCTGCGTCACAGTGCCGCTCTTGGGGTTCGGCATGAGCCCGCGCGGACCGAGGACGGGACCGAGCTGGCCCACGGCCCTCATCTGATCCGGGGTAGCGACGGCCACGTCGAAGTCCATAAAGCCCTCATCCTTGATGCGGGCCGCGAGGTCGTCCGAGCCTACCACGTCGGCCCCTGACTCCTCGGCCTCCCTGGCCTTCTCGCCCTCGGCGAAGACCGCGACCCTGCGCGTCTTACCCGTGCCGTTCGGCAGCATCAGCGTGCCCCGCACCATCTGGTCGGCGCGCCTGGGGTCAACGTTCAGGTGGACGTGGGCCTCGACGCTCTCGTCGAACTTCGCGCCTTCCAGATCCTTCAGTAGCTCCAGCGCCTCGCGCGGGGTGTAGCGCTGTTCCGGATCTATCCTCGACTTCTGTTCAAGCAGCTTCCTACCCATCGACCGTAATCCCCATGCTCCTGGCCGTACCCTCCACGATCTTCGCCGCACCGTCTATGTCCGCGGCGTTGAGGTCAGGCATCTTTGTACGTGCTATCTCCTCGACCTGGGCCCTGCTCACCGTGCCGACCTTCATCCTGTTTGGCTCGCCGCTTCCCTTGTCGAGTCCAGCGGCCTGCTTTAGTAAGAACGCCGCTGGAGATGTCTTGGTTATAAAGGTGAAAGAGCGGTCCTCGTAGACCGTGATCTCCACGGGGACGATCTGGCCCATCTGGTCGCGCGTGGCGTCGTTGAACTGCCGCACGAACTCGCCGATGTTCACCTGCGCCTGGCCGAGGGCAGGTCCTACCGGCGGAGCCGGGTTCGCCTGCCCGCCTGTGATCTGCAACTTCAACTTGCGCGCTACGCGGCGCCCGCGTCCTCTGCCCATAAGATCCTCTCGTTTGCTTAGAGTTTAGCTACCTGGTTGAAAGAGAGCTCCACGGGCGTCTCGCGCCCGAAGATGGAGACGAGCACCTTCAACCTCGACTGGTCCACGTTGATATCTGAGATCGAACCCGTGAAGTCCGAGAGCGGGCCCCCAATAACCTTGACCGTCTCCCCGATCTGGTAATCCACCGTCGTCTTGACCTTCTCGCGCGTCTCGACCTCGCCAGGATGCAGGAGCCTCTCCACCTCGGCGCGGCTGAGCGCGAGCGGTTTCTCCCCGGCGCCCACGATCTGGGTGACTCCCGGCGTCTGGCGCACGAGCCGCCAGGTCGTGTCGTTCATGTCCATGTTCACGAGGACGTAGCCGGGGAACTGGCGCTGGATCGTCGGGACCTTCTTGCCGTCCTTGATCTCGATGACGCTCTCGGTCGGGATGCGGATCTCACCGAAGTTCCGGTCGAGGC
>DATDKO010000257.1:0-2872 GCA_036519935.1 Rubrobacter sp.
ACAGCCCGAACGCCAGACAGAGGAAGAGTTCCAGGCGGAACCCGCCGATTGCGAAGCGGCGTAGGTTCGAGGCCGGCGCGAATCCAACGAACGAGAGGATAACCATGCTGCTCGAGGGTAAAAACGCCGTGGTCTACGGAGGTGGAGGAAAAGTAGGCGGCGCGGTGGCCCGTGCATTCGCCAGCGAGGGAGCCAGGGTCTTCCTCGCAGGACGCACTATCGCAACGCTCGACGAGGTCGCCGAGGACATAGCTTCTGCTGGAGGAGTGGCCGAGACGGCGCAGGTCGACGCTCTGGACGAGCAGTCCATTGACATTCACATCGGCGAGGTGATGGAGCGAGTGGGAAGCGTAGATATCTCCTTCAATGCCATCTCGATCCAGGACGTGCAGTTGATCCCGCTCGTCGAGATGTCCCGCGAGGATTTCATGCGCCCGATCAGTACAGGCACGGCGACGCATTTCCTGACCGCCAGGGCAGCGGCGCGGCGCATGGTCACTCAGGGCTCGGGCGTCATCCTGACGTTCTCCGCCTCGGCCGTCCGCGCGTTCTTCCCTGGCGTCTACGTGGGAGGCTTTGGGATCGCGTGCACGGCGATCGAAGCCCTCACGAAGCAGCTTGCGGCTGAGGTAGGGCAAGACGGCATCCGCGTGAACTGCCTGCGTTCGGAGGGGATCCCGGAGTCCTGGGAGGGTGCTTCGACCGATGAATGGTCGGCTCCACCCGAGGAGATCGAGGCGTTTCTCAAGCAGAGGTCTTTGCTTGGGCGGCTGACGACCCTGGCTGACGTGGGCAACGCTGCGGCGTTCCTGGCCTCGGACCGGGCCGCCGCGACCACAGGAACGGTCTTCAACCTGACCAGCGGCACGGTCGTAGACTAGAGTATGCTTTGGAGAGGTATGGGATCATGAACGACCTTCAGCAACAGATTCAGAGAGTGATCGACGAACTGGTCGAATCGGGGGCGGAGCGGGGTCTGCAGGTGGCCGTGTACCGAAATGGCGAGCAGGTAGTTGATGCCGTCGCTGGCGTCGCCGACCCGGAGAGTGGGCGTCCCGTCACGCCGGACACGCCTTTCTATTGCTACTCGGTCGGCAAGGGTGCGACCTCGACTGTGGCGCACGTGCTTGTCGATCAGGGGTTGTTCGGCTACGACACACCGGTCGTGGACATTTGGCCCGAGTTCGGCGCCCACGGTAAAGAGGCCGCTACCGTGCGGCACGTCCTGACGCATACGGTCGGTGTGCCGGGCATACCGGACGACACGACGCCAGAGGACCTGTGTGACTGGGACAAGATGTGCGCTGCCATCGCCGACGCCGAGCCCTGGTGGGAGCCTGGCACGAAGATTGCCTATCATGCATACCCGTTCGGCTACATAGTCGGGGAGATCGTGCGCCGAGCTACGGGCAAGCCCATCTCGCAGGTGCTTCGCGAGGAGGTAGCGGAATCGCTGGGCATCGCCGATGAGATCTACTTCGGCGTCCCCGAGTCCGAGCTTGGCAGGCTGGCCAGGCTGGAAGACATGGAAGGCAGCGCGGAGATGCTCGCCTCGATGCCCGATGATTCTCCTTTCTTCAAGCTGGGGCCGCGGCAGGTGACCCCGACCGCCGAGTTCGGCAACCGTCCCGACATCCTGATGGCCGACATACCGGCCGGTGGCAAGATGTCGGCGCGGGCCGTGGCGCGAATGTACGCCGCGTTGGTGGAAGAGGTGGATGGCATCCGGCTCGTCTCCCCCGAGCGGCTCCGAGAGATTTCCGCCGGAGCGTTCAGCGGCGTAGACGAGATTATGGGCTTCCCGACCACCTGGGCGCTGGGTTACTCTGTTGGTCGCCTGGGAGCAGACCCGCAAGAGACCAAGAGTGTGCTAGGAATCGGGGGCGTCGGCGGGAGCTTCGCATGCGCCGACACCGCAACAGGCGTCACGTGGGCCCTGACGAAGAACAGGCTCACCGCCGGTTTCGAGGCCGCCGAGCAGATCTCCGAGATCGTTACGAAGGCAGTCGAAGAGAACTAGGGCGAACTCAAGCCCTCTACTCCGGAGAGTATAAGAGGACGTTGATCTCGGGGAATCAGCGTCTGGTCTGGCGGAAGGAGCACTATGGACTGGAAGATAGAGGTCGTGACGGTCCCGGTCTCGGACATTGATCGCGCCAGAGATTTCTACGCCGAGAAGGTTGGGTTCGAGGTAGACATCGACTTCAGGGTCAGCGACGACCTCCGCCTCGTTCAACTGACCCCGCCCGGGTCCGCGTGCTCGATCCATCTGGGAAAAGGAACGGTGGATATGGAACCAGGCTCCATAGACGGCGTGTTCCTGGTCGTCCGGGATGTGCGCGCCGCCCGCGCCCAGCTGGTCGAGCGAGGCGTCGATGTCGGCGAGTTACAGGTCTTCGACGAGGGTGCTTACCGCCCGGCTGAGGAGGGAGAAGACCTCGATAATGTCGGGTGCGTCTTCTTCAGCGATCCTGACGGAAACCGCTGGTGCGTGCAGCAGATACCCGCCAGTACCTAGAAGTGGAAGGAGAGTAGACATGGGCAAAGTAACTTCGGGACTCACGATGTCGCTGGACGGGTTCATCGCCGGACCGAACGATGGACCGGAGCATCCTCTGGGCGAGGGAGGAATGCGGCTCTTCGACTGGTACTCCAGCGGCGACACCGATTACGTCGTGCCGACCGGCGGGATGACGTTCAAGGTCTCGTCCCAGGCCGCAGAGATGCTGCGCGAGGCGTTCTCCTCGATTGGCGCTATCGTGACGGGACGCAGGACGTTCGACATCACGAACGGTTGGGGCGGCAGACACCCAATAGGCCAAAACATCCCGATCTTCGTCGTAACCCACTCCGTCCCCGAGGGATGGGACTA
>DATDKO010000258.1:0-4311 GCA_036519935.1 Rubrobacter sp.
GAGGGGCGATTCGCGAAGCGCCCCTACGCGCGCCTCTCTACAATTTGGGGACCACGATCACCTTGACGCTCGCTTCGACTTCGCCGTGGACCTGGATGGGCACCTGGTGCGTACCCAGGGCCTTTATGGGCTCTTCGAGGCGAATGCGGCGTCTGTCGAGGCGGATACCGCGGGCCCTCTCGACCGCGTCGGCGATGTTGGCTGCCGTAACCGAACCGAAAAGGCGCTCATCCTCGCCCGTTCGGGCTTCTATCGTGATCACGCTCTTGTTGAGGATGCCGGAGATCTCCTCGGCCCTCTCGGCCAGACGCCTGTCCCTCTCCTCCGACTCCTCCATTGTGCGGCGGGCTTCCTCCAGCTTGCCCGGGGTCGCCACCTCGGCGAGGCCACGCGGGACGAGGAAGTTGCGCACGTAGCCGCGGCTCACGTCAACGATGTCGCCGCGCTGCCCGATCTTCGCGACGTCCTGGTTCAGTATTACCTGCACGGCTCCTACCTCCCTACCACGTATGGCAGCAACGCCATCTCCCTGGCCCGTTTGATCGCCGAGGCGGCCTCCCGCTGGTGCTGCGGACACAGGCCCGTAACCCTGCGGGCCCTGACCTTGCCACGGTCGGAGATAAACCGCCGCAGCATGTTGTAGTCCTTGTAATCGACGTAAGCGACTTTCTCCTTGCAGAACACGCAAGGCTTGCTCTTCGTCGGTCGCCCCCCGCGGGGCGGCCCGTTCCTTCTCCTACCCATTCTTTACCTCCGTGGTGATCAAGCCGTAACTTCGGTGGTCTCAGGGAGTGGCTTGTGCGCGTAGCTCGGCGGGAGCTTCACGACCATGTGCCTGAGCACGTCGTCGGAGACGCGCAGGATACGCTTCAACTCAACGAGGGTGCGCTCACCGGCGGTGAACTCCATGACCACGTAAAAACCGTCCGTGCGGTGGTCTATCTCGTAGGCCAGCTTGCGGCGTCCCCAGTGGTTCGGCTCTCCGGCCTCGCCGCCCGTGCGCTCGATGATCGTACGAAAACGCCCGACGGTGTTCTCGACCTGTTCCTCGTCGAGCTCGGGGATCACTATGAGCATGGCTTCGTAAGTGTCGATGTTTGCCTCCTCCGGTCTAGTGTCGGCTTCCCTGGCCAATGCCAGTGGGGAAGCAGGGGCTCTATAGACTGCCAGGATAGTGTAACAGTGAGATCGAACTGTTACAAACGACGTTCCGGGAGCCTCAGGCCTGGGTGGGGATATACTCTGCGCGTGGAGAACGGAGCCGGCATCGCCGTCGAGACTGTGGACCTGGAGAAGGTCTATGGTGAGGGTCCGACCGCGGTGCGCGCTCTCGAGGAGGTCTCCCTGGCTTTTCCGAACGGGGAGTTCGCAGCCATCATGGGGCCTTCGGGATCAGGGAAGAGCACGCTCTTGCACATTCTCGGCGCCCTGGACAAGCCTACGTCGGGGCGCGTGGTCGTCGGGGGGACTGAGCTCTCGGGGCTATCGGACAAGAAACTAACGCTCCTCAGGCGGGAGCGGATGGGCTTCGTGTTCCAGTTCTTCAACCTCATCCCCACGCTCTCCGCCGAGGAGAACGTGCTCTTGCCCGTGCTCATCGCCGGCAAGAGACCGGGCAACTACAGCAAGAGGCTCGACGAGCTGTTGGATCTCGTGAAGCTCACGGGGCGGCGGACGCACAGGCCGGACGAGCTCTCCGGTGGTGAGCAACAGCGGGTCGCCATAGCGCGAGCCCTGATCAAATTCCCCGACATCATCCTGGCCGACGAGCCGACCGGGAACCTCGATTCGAAGACCGGCGCCGAGGTTCTCGAGCTCCTGAGAGAATCGGCGGCCCGCTTCGAGCAGACCATACTCATGGTCACCCACGACCCGCGTGCCGCCGCCACGGCCGGGCGCGCCGTGTTCCTCTCCGACGGTCGCGTGGTCGATGAGGCCATAGACCCCGACCAGGACGAGATCCTAGAACGCATCAAGACTCTGGAGTCGGACGGATAACAGAGTGTCCGGCTACCGGTTCAGGCAGATGGAAGACGAAGAGGCCACTCAGATCTCCGGCTGGCACTACGAACCTCCCTACGACTTCTACGACGCGACGAGCGACCCGGACGATCTCCAGGAGCTACTCGACCCGAAGCGCAGGAAGGATGCCTACTTCTCGGTCTTCGACGAAGGTGGAATCCTCGTCGGCTTCTTCCAGTTCGAGAGAGAAGGTACGAAGGTCGACATCGGACTGGGTATGAGGCCTGATCTCACCGGACAGGGACTCGGGATCGGGTATCTCCTCGCCGGCCTGGAGTTCGCGCGAAGACGTTTCTCGCCGGACAGCTTCACACTCTCCGTGGCGACGTTCAACGAGCGCGCGATCCTGGTCTACGAACGAGCGGGCTTCAAGAGAAACACCGTCTACAAGCACAACACCAATGGCGGCGAGTATCTCTTCCTGTTGATGGCCAGGGAAGCGTGAAGCTCAGGCGCTTCTCCGGGCTGAGCTTCCGGAACCTGCGCGCCAGGGTGCAACGTACCCTGCTCACGGCCGTCGGCATCGTACTAGGGGTGGGTATCGTCTTCGGCGTACTCACCCTCTCGAATACCATGTCAGGCACTTTCGAGAAGCTCTTTACCCGGGCTTACGGGTCGGCCGACCTCACCGTCACGGCGGCGGGAGGCAGCGGCGGATTCGACCAGAAGGTGGTCGAAGAGGTGCGCGGCTACGAGGGGGTAGAGTCGGCCGCGCCGCGCTATTCGCTCTCATCCTCACTCATCCTCGACACGGGGCGGAAAGACGGCCTGCCAGAGGTCAGAAGCATGCGCCTCTTCGGAGTCGAGCCGCAGTCTGCAAAGCTCGCTACGGGCTTCGAACTCACCGAGGGACACTTCCCACGGAGCGGCAAGGAGCTCACCCTCGACGGCGGTTCTGCCAAGAGCGCGGGGCTTGGAATAGGTGACAGGGTCACGGTAGGTACTCCGGAAGGGCCGAAGGAGTTGAGACTCGTGGGGCTCTTGCGGATACCGGGTGGGTCTTTCGGCGGTCTCGCCTTCGGCATGGTGCCTCTGCCCTTCGCCCAGAAGGCCTTCGACAAACAGGACCAGATCTCCGGTATCGCCGTCGAGGCTGCAGAAGGCGTCTCCGTCTCGGACCTCGGGGAGAGATTGGACAGGAGGCTCGGCGAGGGTTTACAGGTCGAGCGTTCCGAGACGCGCACCCAGGAGATCAGCGGCCAGCTCCAGGGGTTCAAGATCGCGCTGCTCTTCTTCGCGGGGACCTCGCTCTTCGTCGGTGCCTTCCTCGTCTTCAACGCCCTCTCTATGACCATCCTGGAGCGGACGCGCGAGCTCGGGATGCTCCGCGCCCTCGGCTCGACGCGGGCCATGATCGCACGCTCCGTCATAGTGGAAGCGATGCTCCTGGGCGTGATCGGCTCGCTCCTCGGGGTACTCTTCGGGTACGGGATGGCCAGGGGGCTCGTCTACCTCTTCGGCAGGGCATTCCTGTTCGAGATCACATCCCTGGTCCTCTCTCCCTTCGCCCTCGTCTCCGCCATAGTCGTCGGCATAGCCGTGACGGTCGTCGCCGCCCTCTACCCGGCCATGAGGGCGGGGAGGGTGAGCCCCGTCGAAGCCATGCGGGCCCGTTCCGCCGAGACCGGGCACTCGCGCGTCGTCTCGCTCCTTGCGCCGGTTTTGGGGCTCGCGCTCGCCGGCGCAGGGATACCCTGGATCTACTACCTCGCCAAGAACCTCTCGGCCAGCCTCGGAGGTCTCGTCTACGCCTCGGGGATCGCGGCGATTATCGCGGCCTTCCTTGGTATCTCCCTGGTAATCCCCGTCCTCGTCAGGCCGCTCGCGGCGCTGTTTTCTCCGGTGCTCAGGTTCCTTTTCGGGGTCGAGGGGAGGATGGCTGCGGCGAACGCGACGCGCAACAGGGGAAGGACTGCGCTAACGGCTTCGGCCCTCATGGTCGGCATCTCCCTCGTTGTAGCATTCTCGGCCCTCGGAGGGAGCCTCCTCGGTTCGATCCGGGATTACCTCGACGGCTCCCTCGGCAGCGACTACGTCGTGCAGCCCACGCAGCAGAACTCGGACGCCGGCTTCTCCGCAGAGTTGCCCGAGAAGATCGGTAGTGTACAGGGCGTCGAGAAGACGACGAGCATCGTCTCGACCTTCCGCCAGGACGGAAAGAGGGTGGATGCCGTCTTCGGAGTGGACCAGAACTATCCGGGAATCTTCCGCGTAAACTACGCCGCTGGAGGACCAGACGCCTTCTCCAGGCTGAAGAACGGCGACGCCCTCGTTGGCAAGCAGCTCGCC
>DATDKO010000259.1:0-3498 GCA_036519935.1 Rubrobacter sp.
GGCCCGACTTCCCGAGGTCAGGGATATAGATCTCCTCATCATGGAGGCGACGCTGGCCGACCAGAAGCCACAACCGTTCTCCGAGTCGATCAGGACGATGGTCGAGGTCATAAACGACACGACGCTGGAGCGAGGCGGGACGGTCTTGATCCCCACCTACGCCCTCGGGCAGGCGCAGGAGATCATTCTCGGCATCAAGCACTACGGCAGGGAGTACGGCCTGGACAGAGAAGTCTTTATCTACGTTGACGGTTCCGTGGTGACGACCTCGGAGAGGCTCTACGCCGAGCAACTCGGGTATATGAAGCCCTACCTCCAGCACGGCGACCCGCGTGAGATCTTCTTCTCAGAGAACATCAGGGCCGTCGCCAACGACGACAGGGCGCGTGAGCGTATCCTTTCGAACCCCTGCGCCATCATCGCCTCCCCGGTAACGATGCAGGGCGGGGCGAGCGCTTTCTACCGCAAGCGGCTGGAGAAAAGTTCGGAGAACGCTGTTATCCTGCCATCCAATGCCGCCTCATCCTACGGTACACACCGCGCCGAGGGCGAAGAGGAGCAGTGGAGGGTCGAGCGGGTCAGCTTCGCCGCGCACTGCACCCAGGACGAGTTGCTCGGCATCACCGAGAAACTAAGCCCGCGTCAGATCATCCTGATCCACGGCTCCAGGCGCAGGATAAGCGACCTGGCCTTCAGGCTCGCCCCGAACCACAAGATCCACACCCCGACCGTCGGCGAGACCGTCCGCACCGTGCTCTAGATCGATTCACAGAAGCCCAAAGCTTCTGTGAATCACGCCGTCAGTCTGTCGTCGGGGTGAGGCTGCGAAAGCTATGATGAGTTATCTCGGCCAGCGCAGTGCCGTCGGGGCCCGCCGGCCTTCGAGGAGGTCCCTGAGCGCGTAAGGCTCGTCAGTCCAGCGTCTGCCAGCGCCCCCGGAGAGGGAGGCAAGGTCGATCAGGCGTCCCAGGATCCTGAGGCAGAAGCCGTTCAACACGGCGTCGGGATCGTCGACCCGCCCGCGCGCACGGGTCACGAAGAGCCCCCTGGTCTTCCAAACGCCGTCGCGGTAAACAGCGAAGGTCTGGCAGGGTACATCTCCGGCCTCCGCCGACCAGCCTAGGATGCGACCCGAGTAGCCCGAAGGCTCCAGGCTGTACCGGCTCAACTCTTCGTGCATGAGGTCCTCATCGGTCTCGGCCGCCGCGCCAGGCACGACCCCGAACGAGACGCCGGCATCACGGCCTGGCCCCGCCACGGCACGAAGGTCGAGCGCCCCGCCGGCGTAGGTGGTCTCTATCTCGAACCCGGCCTGGCGCCCCAGTACCGCCGTATACTCGAGCCCCGCCGAGAGGCGCGAGGAGAAGTGCTGGGCCATAGCTTCCGCTTCCTGAATGAGCTCGAGTGATACGTCAGCCTCTTCGCGGTAGCGGCGCAGACGGGCGAGCGCGCTCTCCTCGAAGCCCAAGACTCTAATCCTTCGCCCAGACCCTGAGAACGCGGTCTGCGAGCCCAGGGAAGAGCGTAACACCGGCGACGAAGAGCCGATCCGGGATCGCCACGTAGACGTCGCGGGGACCTTTTTCGGCCGCGTCCGCTATCCTCTCTGCGACTCTCTCTGACGTAACGCCCTTCGGGCGCCAGCCGCGCCTCTCGTCCCTCGTGCGTCTCGAGTTCTCCCTGAAGGACGTGTGGGTCGTCCCGGGATAGACACTGGTGACGGAGATACCCCTATCGGCGACCTCCACCCTGAGCGCGTCGGAGAGAGCGTTGAGGGCGAATTTGCTCGCGCAGTAGGCGCCGACCTTGGGGATTGCCCGCCTGCCGACCACGGACGACACATTGATTATGCGCCCCCCCTTCCCCATGTACGGCAAGGCTGACTGGATGCACGTCAGCGGGCCTATGACGTTGACCTCGAACACGTGCCGCACGTCCTCGGTCCGCACCTCGGCGATCCTCCCCGAGAGTCCCAGCCCGGCATTGTTGATCACTACGTCCAGGGATCCTAGCTCCCCGACTGCCCGCCCGACCATCGCCTCGACCGAGCCCCTGTCCGAAACATCGGTCTCGACGACCAGCGCCACGCCGCCGGAGGCCGAGATCTTACGCTGCAGCGCTTCGAGCTTGTCCACAGCCCTGGAGGCGAGCACGACAGAAGCGCCGCGCAACGCTAGCTCCCTGGCCGTCGCCTCTCCGATGCCGCTCGAAGCTCCGGTGACGACCGCCACCTTGCCTGTCAGGGCTCGCTCCATAGGATGACTATCTATGGCGAGCGGGGTGTCTTGCTCTCCTGAAGCCTCTCACCAGGACGGACGCCAGGGCGGGAACATGGATGGGTCCTCGTGCCGCAGGGAGATGTCGTAGAGCTCGCGGAATATCTCCATGACCTCCTCCTTGCGGCGCTCCTCGCGGGCGGTCAGCCTCTGCGATCGCTTCAAGTTCTCCAGCCAGCGCAGGCTCTGCGTCTTGCTGACCACTGTCCTCCGTCCTTCCGTTCCTGGCGAGCCTTCTTCCCTCAGGGCCTGTTCTCCCCCTTCGGGTGCTTGCCCCTCCATCGGGAGGGGCACGTATAGTATCACGAGCACGGGCGGCGAACCGACACCAAAAAGCCAAAGTAGTGCTGACTTGCTGAAATGCTTGCAAAGAGGTTTGACCCTCCTTGTAAACCTAGCGGCCGTTAATTAGCCTCGCGGCTTCCTTACGGTCACTCACGCCGAGGACCTTGTAGGTGGCGCGCAGGTGTTGCTTTACCGTCGACTCGGAGAGGAAGAGGTTCTTGGCGATCTGTGCGTTGCTGAGTCCCTGGGCGACGAGTTGCAGTATCTCCCGCTGGCGGATGGTGAGCGCGTCGAGATCCGTGGGGTCATCGTTCAATATGAGGCACTCGAGGAGCTTCCTGGGGGCAACGATCTCGCCCTCGTGGGCCACCTCCACAGCGCGGGCTATCTGATCCAACTCCATCCCGGCGTGGATGAACCCCCTGGCTCCGTGGCGCAGGGCGGCCCGGGCGAGCGGCAGATCCACGTGCAGGCCGAAGACCAGAATGGAGATGTCGGGGTCGACCCCCCGGATGCGTTCTAGGCCTTCGGGGATGCTCTCGTCGCCACTCGTGTCGAATACGGCGCAACAGGGAACCTCGGCGTCCGCAGGAGCGGTCTGTCCAAGGTGTACCCGCGCCCGTCCTTCCAGCGCCTCCTTGAGACCGGCGGCCACAACGGGATACGAGCAATCTATCCAGACAAGCCCCAAACGCTCACGCTCGCCACCCACCAATGTCGCCTCTCTCCGTAGAAGGTCCTGCAAGACCGCACACGCGTATCAGGATGTAGTAGGACACTGTTTGCATCTTACCAAACTCACCTTACGCAGGAGCCAGAGTGTAGAGTTGGGACACCATGAACACAGAGCTTCTCGAACTCTATAGCGATTATCTGTTGAGCGCCTTCAGCCACACTACCGCCACCGGTCTCTCGGCGATGACCGGCGGAGCCATAT
>DATDKO010000260.1:0-23340 GCA_036519935.1 Rubrobacter sp.
AGCCAAGCGCGGCGGAGCGCGAGAAGGTCCAGCACGGGCAGGGCGGTGATCAGAACCAGGACCGCCATGAACATCGGACCGCTGGCGAAAGCTAGCCCGATAGAGAAAGACAAGTCGACCAGTGGCACCAACAACGCGACGGCCGGTACGGCGCCCGCGCTCAAGGCGAGATACCGCCACGTCGGCTGTTCCCCGCCCCAGCGGATCGCGGCGACCAGGAGTAGGCTGCCCACGAGCGGGGTCCAGGTGAACAGGTAGGCTGCCCCAGGCACGAACGCGGCGCTGAGTATAGCAAGCACGAGAAACCAGGCCCAGGTCGCGAGGATGAGCTCCTCCGGAGCGCGGCGCCGGCGCATCATCAGGTACCAGGCAACGCTCAGCGCGGCCGTCAGCGCGAGCAGGCCGGCAGCGTACCACTCGGGCTGGTACGTATCGCCGGTATGGAACGACCCGTAGCCTGGATTAAGAAGACGCAGCACCTGCCAGGTTACCATCCCGAGCGCCATGGTCACCACCAGGAGCGCGAGGAAACTCGCCGCCGCCCACCCGACGGCGCGTATCCGCACACCCCGCCTCCGCCCGTAGAGCAGGGTCGCTGCGAACACCACCGTTGCGAGCAGCGCCAGTGGGACGGCCAGACCCTGTGGGTAGTGGATGAGCTCTCCCAGCACGGTGAAGTACGTGAGCGACCCGCCGCGCGGCGCGCCCAGGTCCTGCCCAGCGAAGTGGCGGGCGGTCGCGAGTACTGTTGAGCCCATGTGCTGCAGGCTTGCGTGGTCGAGGTTGGCGGGCGAGTCCTCCGGCGTGTGGTAGCGGGCCGAGCCGTCGAAGAAGGCGAAGTTCATGCCGGCAAAACCAGCGTTGCGAAAGACGCTAAAGTCGGTGTCACCGGGCAGCAGCTGGTAGCATGCCTCCCACCCCGAGCTGGTGATCGGGCGCTGCACGCTCGCGAGCGCCGGGATGACGCTCGCGTTGTCCGAGCTCGATTGGAACATCAAGGCGGGTCCGGACGTCCCGCGGGCTTCGAGGTTGAGCACGACGCTGCGCTGGGGATCGAGCCGGTCGTCTCTCACGAAGGCTTGCGCGCCGAGCAGCCAGGGCTCCTCGGCGTCGGTGAACACGATGTCTATGTCATTGCGGAGCGGGGAACCCGAGGTGATCGCTCGCGCGATCTCCAGGATGGCGGCTACTCCGGCACCGTCATCAGCGGCTCCGGGACCTCTGGGCACCGAGTCGTAGTGGGCGACGAGCACGACGTGGCCGGTCGGTGACGACCCGGGGATCCGCGCGTGAATGTTGTGCACGCGCGCTATAGAGGCGGTCCTCTCCATCGTCCGCGCGGACGTTGCCTCCTGAACGGTGGGGCGCAGCCCGAGATCCTCCAGTTGCCCGACCAAGTAGTCGCGAACCTTGGCGTTGGCCGGAGAACCCACCGGATGAGGCCGCTCGGCGATCTGCTCTACGTGAGAGAAGGCCCGCTCCGCCGAGAACTCGCTCGCCGGAGCGCTCGCGGGCAGGGGATCTTGGGGTTCGAGCGCGAGGAGAGAAACTGTCGCGAGCGCGCCCAGCACGAGCGCGACCACGACCCCGATCCATCGATGCTTGACGGTTCCCTTCAGGCTACGAAAGTTCTTGGGCTCAATCATGATTTATCCTCTTCTTTATTTCGCTTTCTCCTCCAACAAACCCGCACCGGTCGTCCGCTTCTGTTGCACCTTCTAACCTCCTCTCGATACCGTGCGAGTATGGACTTCAGAATCCTCCTGCACCGTTCCTTTCCTCAGCCGGTTCATTCGCGTCCGGCATCCGCCGACTCGGCCGAGCGGAAAATATCTGAGAGGCCTTCCGCGATCAACCGCCCCAGCTGGAACGCATCCTCCGCAGAGAGGATGGTCGCTTCCGGATGCTTCTTGAGCCAGCGGGATGCTGCCTCCGGGGAGCTGAAGAAATGCGCGTTATTACAGCTGACCCTGCGGAAGTTGGCCAGATCGCGCGCCGCGACGATGGACACCACCGCAGCGGTAGGCTCTACGACCTCAATTCCGGCGGACGTCACCTCGATGTGCACCAGCTCACCGGTGCCCCGGCACGGGGACTCTATGCTCGCCGGCCGTCCCAAGAGAGCAGGGAAGAGTAAAGCGTCCAGCGCACACCAGGCGAACAGGGTACGGCCTTCCACTTCCAAGCGATGGGGGGTCAGCTGGAGGGTCAAGCCCAGGCCGACGACCCTGCCTTGCTCGTCCCACTCGGCGCTGGGAAAACGGTCGAGTGCGGCTCGCACCTCCTCCGGGGACTTGGCGGAGGCGGCGGCGATCTCCTCCGGGGATGCCGGTTCGCCCCTGGCCAACAACTCGAGCGTCGGTGGAATGATCTCGAGGAAGGCTCTTCCGCCCGTGGTCCTCATCGGCGCCGTGATAAGGGCTGCCAGTTCCGGGAGGCCGTTGGTTTTCATCTGATGTCTCCTCTCGGGCACTTGGATACTTTACGGACCAGCCTATCGCGAGGGGTGGTACCGGCCATCGGGGTAACCACCCATTTTGGGCAAGAAATAAGGCTCCGCAGCGCTCCTAGGTGTCGGTAAACGCGTAGAGCTTAGGAATGAAGAGCTAGATCAGATCTTGGGTGAGCGCGTAGGCCGTGGCGTTGGCCCTGCCCCGGGCGCCGATCTTCGCGTAGATGTTGGCGACGTGGCGTTCGACGGTCCGGACGCTCACAAACAACTCTTCGGCGATCTCGTCGTTGGTACGCCCGCCAGCCAGATGGCGCAGCACCTCCACCTCCCGCGCCGTAAGACCGTGCGGATAGCCTCGGGTCGGACCTGACCCATCCTGCTTGGAAGCGGGTGCACCCGCTTCTCGCTGTGTCGTCCGTCCTTCCTCCACTTCACCGAGGAACTCATCGATGGCGCCCGCCGTCGCCACAGTATCGCCAAGGTATGGCGCCGTCGACTCCCCCTCCAGGATGCTCAAGCGTGCGTCCGGTATGCGGGAGGCCAGCTCACGAGCGATGCTAACCGGAAGCCAGGGAATATCGCTTCGGTGAAGCACCAGGGTTGGCACCTTCAGCTTTGGCAGTAGCTCCGTGACGTCGAAGGTGCCCATAGCCTTGAGCGCCGCCCGCGCGGCCTCCGGGCTGACGCTCTCCCGCAAGCGCTGAGCAGCGTGGCGCCCCACCTCGCCCGCCGGCCATCCCAGCGCAAGGTGCGCGCATGTATCCGTCATGAGTTCCCAGTCCTGATCTATCAACCCGAGCCACGCCCTTATCCGGGGCGATCTTATGGCGGAACTTCTCGCCCACGAACACCAGAGTATGAGATGCGAGACCTGCTCCGGGTGGCGGACGGCGTAGGCAATGGCTACCGGCCCAGCGTCGAAGGCACCGAACATGTCGAACCTGTCCAGCTCCAGGCGATCTACCACGGCCTCCACGTCGGCCACCAAAGCATCCAGCGAATGGTAGGATACATCTCGCTCTGAATATCCTGTTCCCCTGATGTCATAACGGACAAGCATCCTCTCTTGCGCCAGTCGCTCATACCAGCGGCGACACTCAAGGATGTCCCATAACTCGACGTGGCCCCACGGCCCCCCTGCCATGTAAACGAGGGGTTCGCCTTTTCCGAGAGTCCAGAAGGCGATGCTTACCCCGTCGGACGTGATCGCGTACCGAATCCGCGGTTGCATGGCGGTATCACTCCAGGATATTGGTTCATCTTATGTCGCCTATGCGGGCTGATTGTACTGCAGCATCCTATCCAAGGTTGCGGACGGCAGGTTTCACGTCTGCACGCCAGCCAGCTGTTCGGCGTCCTCCCGGTACAGCAGGCCCACTAGCCTGCCGTCCGACATCGTCACCAGGACCGCTGTGGCCTCACGATCCTCCATGCGCTTAGCCATATTCCCAACCGGCTCGTTGGGTCGGAACGTGGCAGGACCATTCCTCATTGCCTCCTCGACGGGAACCTTGGGGTCTGACGAGAGCTCCTTCTCCCGCAGCAGCCCGAGCACGACTCGCTCCTTATTTACGACCACACACCTGTCCCAGCCCATCTTCCGCACCCGCTCCCGCACCACGCCGATCTTCTCCACCGGGGCGCAGGTCGGCACTTCCCGCCGCGCCGCGTCGCCTATGGTGGGTACTAAAGCCAGCCTGCCCTCCTTGGGGAGCCCGCTGGCGAACCAGTCTGCCTTGCCGGGCACGTAGTCGTAGACCCTCTCGAAGCCGAGACCTTCGAGCCGCCACGCGGCCCTCGGGCTCATGTCTCACTGGTAGTCGTGGCAGTAGACGATGACTGCCGCGTCCCGGTTGAGCCGGGCGATCATCTCCCGGTCCAGCTCCTTGAGAGGGATGTTGATGGCTCCGGGAAGGTGCTCTTCCTCGTACTCCTCGCGGGGTAGCACGTCCACGAGCTGCGCTCCTTCTTCCTGAACCAACCTGCGGACCCCGTCCCTAAAGATCGCGGTTGGCACCGCCAGCTCCCTTCGCCTTCAGTGCTTCCCTGAGCATCTCGGCTGATGGGGAACCACTCAAGCCTTCAGGCGTCGCGTACACCCTGCAACCCAGCCGCCAGTCTTCGCGCTCCGGCACGGGGAACAGGTCTCGTCCATCGACCCGAACGGTGGGACTCCCGGGAAACCGTAACCTCTGAGCCTCCTCGTCGCTGTTGATCGCGACAAGCTTGATCTCGGCCTTCACTCCCTCTTCCAGTAGGATCGCCCGCAGGGTCTTCGTCGCCGTCTCGTACGTCGGACAGCCGTTGAAGTAAAGAACGTCGACCTTCATCTCTTGCGCCTCCTAACCCTCACTCTAAGAGCGGTAGTATGTTCTTCTTAAGCTCTTCCCGAGCGCCGTAGACTGTGTAGCCCGAGCTGATAGGCCGGGGCACCGCGTCGCCCCACGTGGCCTCGGGACCGTAAAGCAGGTAGGCGTCCCATACTGGAGGCGACGCGCCCTCCACCTCTCCTGCGAACGCTCGGCTCGCGAGGCGCTTCTCGTCCCACAGATGGGACGCCCGAGGGTCGCTCATCACGCACTCGTCCCACCTGGAGCGGCTGTCCCCGGAGAGCATGTTGAACCACAGGACGTACACCCTGAGGTCGGAGTCGGGGTGTTCTTCGAGGATCTCCTTTTGCACCCAACTGGCACCCTTCTTGCACTCCACTCAGGTCGGCGAGAGCAGCAAGACGAGCCGCGGGCTGCCGGCGTCTTCGTTGAATCGGCCGCGCAGATCATCCATGGAGCCTATGTCCACGAGGGCCTTCGCCGGCTCGTCGCAGCGGTAGCCGCCTATCGGACCGAGCAAGAACTGCACGAGCGCCACCGCTCCTCCCAGCAGCGCGGCCACGACCGCAGCTGTGGCACCCCAACGGATGAGCCTAGAAGATGTCATGTGGCCGCCTCACTCAAACCCTTCCCGACGAGCAAACCGAGCCAATTTCGAATAGCTGTGCAAGATTCATCTGGACACGATGCCTCCGTTGCCTGACAGCAGCCAATAGGAGATCACGTATGCGCCTGCCAGCACGATGAGGATGGCCGAGGCGAGCTGCACGTAGGGCACCGCCCTGCGAAGCCACTTGACGAGGCCCTGCTTGAGGAACGCCAGCGCCAGGGTGAGGGTCACCAGCACCGCCGCCATGCCTACGCCAAAGCCAAAGAACCGCCCCACCCCGGCTAGGACGCTGCCAGAGGCGATGCTGGTCCCGATGACGGCTAGGAACGCCGGCAGGGTGCAGCTTAAGGAAGCCGCCCCGTAGGCGAGGCCGAACAGGAAGAAGCCCGGCACGCTCATGTTCCTGGGATTCCCCACCCGCCCGGCGAACCGCTCGAAGGCTCCCACGTGCAAGGTCCGCCCGGCGAGCATCCAGATCCCCACTAGGACCAGGACCCCACCTATGACGATCCCCAAGGCCGGCATAACGTCGAGGAGCAAGGTCGCGCCGGCCGAGATGACAAGTCCGGCAAGCCCGAAGAGCACGACGAATCCCGAGGAGACGGTCGCGCCGACGAGGAGCGCCTGCATCAGGCGGCTTATCGAGAGGCGTTTGCCGACGTCTTGTTCGTGGGCGCCGAGGTAGAGCGAGAGGTAGGCCGGTAACATCGCGAACCCGCAGGGGTTGACCGCCGCCACCATCCCTACCCCGAAGGCGAAACCGAAAGGGAGCACCGCGGCCAGCTCGGTGAGCCAGCCCATTAGTAGAGCCTGAAGTTCACTCACGGAACCTTCCCTGGCTTGTGCTCAAGCATCGCCATCTGCATCTTCTAGCAGTCCTTAGTGACCTCGCACGCCTCGACGTGCTCGAGGTTGTCCGCCAGTATCCCCTCGCCGAGCTCTAAGACCCCGAGGACCCTCTCGTCCGCTATGGAGTAGAAGACGTTGCTGCCTTCGCGCCTAGCACGCACGTACCCGCACCAGGCTAAACAGCGCAGGTGGTCGGAGACTCGAGGCTGCGGGACCCCTATGGCCTCAACCAGCTCTCCCACACTCTTCTCGCCGTTGCGCGAGAGCAGCAGGAGGGCGGAGAGCCTTATGGGGTTGGCGAAGCCATCGAGGAGCTTCGCCAGGAGCCTCACCTCTCGGACCTCGCGCCCGATAGGAATCTCGGCCAACGGTACCTCTCTCAGCTTATCCGGCACGGCTACTCCTCCTCTTGCTCGTGTAATGCAATTTTCAGCAATGGTAGGTTCCTCCTCCTGAACCCCCGGCGGGAGCCGAGGTCCAGTCTCGCGCAAGGTTGAACGCTTCCGTCATCGAGAGGGCGATGGTTTCGGCCTGTGGCGTCCGCTCGGCCCAGCGCTCGTAGTCGTCGCGCGAGGTAAAAGCGTTTAAGTACGGACAGAACGTGGCGTGGGTAGGGCCGTCACCGGATCGGGCCGCGCCAAACGAGATAACTGCCTCAGGCGGAGAACCCTTCACCCCTTCCTGCGTTACCAACGCCGTGACTGCCCCGCCGTCCGGACTCGTGGAGTGCACCTCGACCGGCTGGTCTCGGAACACGAACGGGAGCATGAGAGCGTCCATGAAGCAGTAGGTGTACAGACTTTGGTCTCCTACCCTTACCTCGTGGCGGGTCGGCTCCTCCGAGATAAGATCCTTGGGCCTGCAGATCCCACGCTGCGCCGCTATGGACTTCACCAGCTCGCCTAGCGTCGCTTGTCGCTGAAGCGACACCCCACCCGCCCGCTGCACGCTCCTACTCAGCTCGTCCATCACGCGGATCTGCTCGTAGCCCACAGTTCCTCCTGGCGCCATTCGCTTTTTCGGATATCACAGATTATACGTTTTTTCGTATGTCCGCAAGTGGCTCTAGTATCGTAAGGCCTTTTGTGGGTGCGGGGAGGAGCTGGTGGTGGCGTTGCTCGCCGGGGCGATGCCGCCGATCCTGTGGGTCGGCAGGAAGACTGGCAGCTATCCGCTGGGACGGGGCAGGATAAGACGAGAATCCAGCGACGGAAGCAAAAATAAACCCCGCATCTAAAGGGATTTCGGAAGCTGCCGGAGCTGGATTCGAACTAGGACTAACTGATCCTGGGTCAGCACCGCCTACTCTCACGTCCTACCCGACATGGGTGACGCGGCCACAGGAGCGATGGATACGAGGCCTTGGGCTAATCCCGGTTGCAGTACGCTTGGCAGTATAGGAGCTCCTGAGCTAATTCGGGACCTCGCATCTTACCTCCAGGTCTTCCACGTTTTACCTGCAAACACAGAAAAAAGCGGAGAGGGTGGGATTCGAACCCACGGGAAGGCTACAAACCTTCCACACGATTTCCAATCGCGCTCCTTCGGCCAACTCGGACACCTCTCCGGGAGCGACGGCAGTTTACCGTGTCTGTTGAACGTCGTCGAGGGTCTCTTGAGGAGCTCCGTTGCGCTCGAGGCTCGCGCCAAGAACTTTCAGCGCCAGGGGCCGCAGCACACGGTCGACGGCGAGCTGGGCGCGTTCTTTCTCGGAGCCATCTGCGCCGGGGACGAGCTGGGAGGCGGCGGAGATCAGGTCAGGGGCGTCGCCGTTAGCACTCTCGATGCGCCTGGCAAGGTACTCGAGGGTGATCCCCGTCACCAGCCTGTCCTGCCTTGCCGCAACTGGGGCAGGAGTCTCCTGCCCCTGCTCGCCCAGACGGATGTTCACCATCAAGAGGGCGGCGACGACGGCTCCTGAGACTGCGATGAGGGTGAAGACGAAGCCGTCGTGAAGAGAAGCCGAGAGGCCCTCGCGGGAGACCTGCAGGATCTGGTTGACGAGTTGATCCCCGCCGGGGAAGGCGGAGGCGACGCGATCCAACGCGTTGCGGGCCTGCTCGCTGACGAGGGCGTTCGGGTCCTCCAGGGCGTTTATCAGTTGGCCTGGGGCCTGAGGCGGGGCGTTGTCTTTAAGGTAGTCGGCGTAGCCTGCCGTCACAAGCGAGCCGATAACCGCCGTACCGACCGTCGATCCCAAAGACCGGATGAACTGCGTGGCCGAGGTCGCGACGCCGAGAAGCCTCTTCTCGACCGTGCTCTGGACGGCGAGGGTAGCCGACGGCATCAGCGGTCCGAGGCCGAAGCCCGTAACCATGAGGTAGAGGGCGACGGTCCTCTGGGTGGAGTCCACGTCCAGCGTCGTCAAAAGGTAGATGCCGAAGGTCATCACGATCGAGCCGGCGATCATGAACGGTTTGATCCGCTTTACGCGGGCTATGATCTGGCCGCAGATAACACCCATGGCCGTCATGCTGAGAACCAGAGGTGTGAGCACGGTGCCCGAGCCCGTGGCTGTCTTGCCGAGCACGCCCTGCACGAAGAGCGGGGTGTAAAGGATGACCCCGAACATCCCGATGCCGACCATGAACATGAGTAGCGCGGCGGAGCCGAAGACCCTACTCTCGAACAGGGAGAGCGGTATCACGGGCTCGGCCGCCCTGAGCTCTACGGGTATGAAGGCAGCGAACAGGATACCGGCGACCACAAACGCGATGACGACGCGGGTGGCATCCCAATCGTAGCCCTCGCCAACCCACGAGAGCCCAAGCAACAGCGAGACCACCGAGGCCGTAATGGTGGCGGCGCCGAGGTAGTCTATCTTTACCCCGAACCGCCTGGTGCTCTGGCGGAGTACGACGGGCAAGGCGAACAGCGAAAAGACACCAAGAGGCAAGTTGATGTAGAAGACCCACCGCCACGAGAGGTTGTCCGTGATCCAACCCCCCATCGTCGGACCGATGACGCTCGTTAGCGCGAAGACGCTGAAGAAGACACCCTGGTACTTCGCCCGGCGCGCGGGATCGGGGAAGATGTCAGCGACGCTGGTGAATATGTTGGAGAAGATCATACCCGCCCCCAGCCCCTGCAAGCCCCGGAAGAGTATCAGCTCCGTCATCCCCCAGGCCGCCCCACAGAGCGCGCTTGCAGCCAGGAAGATCGCCACCCCGGCGATGATGAACCATTTCCTGCCGTAGATGTCCCCGAGCTTGCCGATGACGGGGATCATGGCCGTCGAAGCCAGAAGATACGCCGTCGTGACCCAGGCGTAGTGCTCGAACCCGTTGAGGTCAGCGATTATCTTGGGTAGGGCAGTGCCCACCACCGTCTGGTCCAGGGCTACCAGAAATAGCGCGAGCATGAGCCCCGCCACCGCAAGCACGATATCCCGACGTCCCGTCCGCTGCACCTCCGAAATGCTCGCGCTCATCTCCGCTCTCCCTCTATCAAAAGCTCTTTGACCCAGGAAATTCCAGGGCCTACGATTTCATCGCCTCGGCGAGGAGTCCAAGCATCCGCCTGAGCTCCTCGAACTCTTCCTCGCTCAATACGCTGTGCACCCTGCGCCGGAGTTGCTCGTTTATCTCGGGCAGCTTCCGCAATACCTCGAGTCCGTCCTCGGTCAAATACATCCGCATCACACGGTTGTCTTCCACATCCCGCCCCCTCCTGATGAGCCCGTCGCCCTCGAGCGACTGGGCCGTACGGGTCACGCGTGAAGGATCCATCTCGTACTCCTGCGTGAACTCACCCTGGCTCAGCCCATTCCTCCGGGCCAGGACCGTCAGCAAGAACCACTTCATGCCTCCGATCCCGGACTCCCGCTCTATCGTCGCAACTATCCGCTTGAACGCCAGCGCGAGCGAAGGCAGTACAGGATGAACACCGCTGAGAACTTCTTCTTGCCTCTGCCCCTCTACCATCTTCTGACCTCTGACGACAGCATATCCGAGACAAGTCTACGCCCGATCTTTGCCCTTTCAACCTTTGCATCTGAAAGTGTTGTGAGAGAGTTCACCCACTCTCGAAGATCGTCGATATCCGATGATTTCGGTGCTTGAGCCTTTCAGCTGCTCTCGGTCGGGTAGCCGGCGTCCATCCAGTCCTGTTTACCGCCCTCATACTCGAAGGCGTTTTCGTAACCCATGGCCGTCAGCTCACGGACGACCCGCGTCGAGGAATGTCAGCTGAAGTTCGAGCAGTACGCCACCACCTCGGTGTTCCTGTCAGGCAGGAGGTCGGGGATCGAGTCTATGTGCTGGAACCGGATCGCACCTGGTAGATGAGCCCGCCCGTAGGAGGTTTCGGAGAGCACTTCGAGCAGGACAAACTCGTCGCCGCGGTCGATCTTCTCCTTCAGGTCTTCGCGACTTATGGTCTTCACGATGCTCCTCCCCCTTCCACGGGACGCAGTATGAGGAGCGGGATCTCACGCTCCGTCTTCTCCTGGTAGTCGTCGTAGGTCGGATAGATCTCGATCATCTTCTGCCAGAGGCGGGCTTTCTCCTCAGAATCCGTTTCCTCCGCCTTTACCCGCACCTCGCGATCTCCAACCTCGAGCGTCGCATTAGGGTTGGCCTTCAGGTTCAGGTACCACGCAGGATGTGTCGGCGCGCCGCCTTTCGAGGCGATAATTACGAAATCCTCGCCGTCCAAGACGTAGAGTAGCGGGCTCGTGCGCTTCCTGCCGGACTTCCGCCCCACGGTGTTGAGGAGCAGGATGGGACTCTTGCCTATACGGCCAAACAGCTTGCCGCCCGTGGCGCGGTACACCCCCGCATGCGCGCCGCTCCCCAGCTTCAGTGCCAACCTGGCCGGTCCGGAGAGATCCCTCTCGGTGGACGTCTCGCGTTCGCTTCCAGTCATAGAGATTCCTTTCCTATCCGGCTCTCTCCGCGCGGTGGAGGCCGTAGACGGCCCAGAGCGCGAGTATCAGTATGAGGACGGCGCTTATGGTGAAGGCTGAAGCGACGCCCGTCGGGTCGCCGGCCAGAAAGCCACGGGCAGCCTCTAGTATGGCGGTGAACGGATTGAGGCGTGCGACGGTCTCGATCCAACCCGAGAGCAACTTCAGCGGCACGAACACAGGTGCCAGAAACAGGACGAGGAAGATAGGCGTGCGTATCACGGGGCCAGCCTGCTGGGTACGGAGCAGCATCGCCACCCCTGCCCCGAAAAGTGTCGCCGCAATGTTGGCGAGCAGCGCGAGGGCGACGAGGCCGAAGAAATCGAAGCCGCCACTTATGGGCATCCCTGTGACCAGCGCGATCACGGTGACAAGCGTCCCCGTCATGGCGGCGCGCACGATAGAGGCGATGGTGTAGCCAAGGATGATCCCATACCGGTTCGAGGCGGCCAGCATGAGCCTCCTGGCGAATCCGTTCTCGAAGTCACCCGCAATCGAAAATCCCGTGAAAGCTCCGCCCATCGAGACGGCCTGCAAGAGGGCCCACACGTACTGGAACGCGATGTAGCCGGCCGCGTAGTCGAAGCCAGGCACATCGGCTACCCTCGTCAGACCGCCGGCGAAGGCGACGAAGAAGAACAGCGGGAAGAGCGCTGGCGCGAGGAACGCGGGGTTTGTGAAGTACTTGTAGATCTGGCGCCCGGCTACAGCGAACGCCACCTGGAAAAAGCCACCCATCCCTACACCACCCTCGTCCGCAGCGACGCCGCAGCCCCGCCGATAGCGACCACCACGATGGCCAGCGCGAAGCCGAACCCGAGGATCAACGCCTGCGCGTCCCAGCCTGTTATTACGAGACTCCTGATGCCCTCGACCAGGTAGGAGATCGGGTTTACGGTCGCGATAAAGCGGAACCAGTCCTGCTCGATCAAATCCCGCGGCAGGTTGATGGAGGACAGAAAGATGGCCACGAAGAACAGCGGGAACGCGCTCTCCACAGCCTCGACCGAACCGGTCTTTATCGCCAGAATCGCCCCTATCCCACCGAACCCGAGGGCGACGAGCACCGTAAGGAGCACGATCACGAACATCCCGCCTACGCCGCTACTTATATCCACGCCCATCAGCAACCCGACGGTGAGGAAGACGACGCCCTGCAGTAAGCCGAGCGCGACCACGCCGGCTAGCATCCCCCCCAGCAATGCTACGGGACGCATCGGGGTGAGCAAGAGCCTGTCGAAGAAGCCGCTCTCGATGTCGCGGGCCAGGTCGGCGCCGGCCGTTATCGCGCCGAAGAGAGAGGCCTGTATGAGAGGGAAAGCGAACGCGAAATCGAGGTAGGAATCGGTGGGGAAACCCGGTATGCGCGAGGCGGCGTCGAGGCCGTTCGCGTTGATAGAGAAGAACAGCATCGGGAAGAGCAGCGCCGAGACGATGACCGCAGGCTGCCTCATGGTACGAACCGTGGAGCGGCGCGCGATCGCCAAGACTTCAGTAAGGAAAGTCGAGAACTTCACGCCTGCGCCTCCTCCATCCCACCGTCTTCGTCCTCCCCGGCTCCTTCCAGCGAGCGCCCCGTCTTGGCGAGGAAGACGTCGTCGAGGCTCGGTTCGTCGAGACGGAGATTGGCGACGCGGATCTCCTTCCTATCGAGGGCACGCACCACGTCCGCGAGGCCAGCGGCCCCGCTGGAGAGCCTGACGGCCACGGCGCCTGGTTGGGCCGGGATCTCCTCTCCGAACGCCCGAAGTACGCGTACTACGGCGTCGCGCTCCGAGCGCTCGGCGGGCGTCGCCTCGACACTGGGGCGTCCGATCTCGGCCTTCAGGGCCTCCGGCGTGTCCTCGGCGACGATCCTGCCCCGGTCGATGATCCCGACCCGGTCAGCAAGCACGTCGGCCTCCTCAAGGTACTGCGTCGTCAGGAACACAGTGACACCCTCATCGCGCGCGAGCCTGCTGACCTCGGCCCAGAGCGCGCTGCGACTCTGCGGGTCGAGACCGGTCGTCGGCTCGTCGAGGAAGAGTATCTGCGGACCGTGCACCAGCGCGAGAGCGAGGTCGAGGCGGCGCTTCATCCCGCCCGAGTAGCCGCGTACTTTCCTGTCCGCAGCGTCTTCGAGCCCGACGCGCTCCAGGAGCTCCTGCCCACGCCGCTTGCGCTCCTTCCGCGATAGCCCATGCAGTGCGGCCTGGAGGCGAAGGTGCTCGCGGCCGGTCAGGAAAGGATCTAACGCCGCCTCCTGTAGCGCCGCCCCTATGGAGGCCCGCACCTGGGGCCCCTCGCGTACGATGTCGTAGCCGGCCACGGTAGCCGTGCCGCTCGTGGGCGGAAGGAGCGTCGTCAGCATCAGAACGGTCGTTGACTTCCCCGCCCCGTTCGGACCGAGGAAGCCGTAGACCTCACCTGGCTCCACACGCAGGTCTATCCCATCCACGGCTCGCGGGCCCTTCCTGAACTCCCTGACGAGGTTCTCGACCTCTATACCCCTCTCTCGGCCCACTAGGCGGCCACCTTCAAGCCGGTCAGGTCCTCGCTGATCTCCCAGAGCCTGCGGCGGGCGTCGGGGTCGTAGGCTACCTTCTTAGCTTCGATTTCTTTGCGGTCAGAGAAGTACTTCCCGCTAACCCCGTCGACCTCGGACGAGGAAGCGAGCCAGATCAGGGTGTCTGCCCCCTGCTGGGGCGAACGCATGAACGGTTTGAAAATCCTGAAAAAGAGCGCCATGGGGTCCCTGTTGTTCTGGCCGAAGTTCGTGCCTACAGAGCCAGGATGAAGGCAGTTCACGGCAACGCCGGTACCGTTAAGGCGCTCCGCAAGCTCGTAGGTGAACATGATATTGGCGAGCTTGGTCATCCCGTAAATGGGGAAGCCCCTGTACTTGCGCCTGGACTGCATATCTTCGAAGTCCATAGTTCCCCAACTCTGCGCCTCTGAGGAGACCGTGATTACGCGACTCGGCGCGCTCTGCTCGAGACGCTCGATCAAAAGGTTCGTGAGCAGGAACGGCGCGAGATGGTTTGTCGCCAGCGTCGTCTCGATGCCATCCAGCGTCTCGGTCCGCTTGCTCTGAACCAGCCCGGCGTTGTTGGCGAGCACGTCAATCCTGTCGTGGCGCTCTTGGAACTCTTCGGCCAATCCCCTGACCTCGGCCTGCACAGACAGGTCCGCCAGCATCAGCTCCACAGACTCGTTGTGGCTCTGGGCTTTGATCTCCTCGACCGCCGCCTCACCGCGCTCCTGGTTGCGCCCGACAATGACGACGTTCGCGCCCATCGCTGCCAGTGCAACCGCCGTCGCCTTCCCGATACCGGAGGTGCCGCCCGTGATGAGGACCGTTTTACCTCCCATATACCGCCGTTCGACTTATCCAAGACCTCTCCTGCACTAGAAAACTCGCAACACCCTGAGTCTATACCGCTTTCGCGTCCGCACAGCGTGAGCGGAGCCACGCACTACCCGCCCGTCTCTGTGGTCGTGTAGTGTTCCCGATCCCACCTTCGAGGGTGGACGTGAGGCCGGAAGGTTAACTAGACTGCATGGCTATGAGGGTCGAGGGTCACGTGGAGCACCGCCAGAAACTCTACGCAGGACTGCTGACCGGCGGACAGTGGACCATGTAGCCGATGGCGACCAAACGTAAGATAACTGACCTTCTGGCCCTGATCTCCGACCGCTCCCCCGAGGATCGCATCCTCGCAAACCGCATCTTCGACGTCTCAACGACGACGGGCCGCCTCGTCCCGCCGGAGGCGATGCACGCCTGGATCGAGAAGTCCTTCGGCTCTGTGGACCACGTCACCGCCCAGCGCATCGTGAAGGTCACGAACCGTATTACCCTGGAAGGCACGCTCTTCAACGGGCTGCGCGCCTCCCGCCCACTCGACACGGGCGTCAGCCTGGATCTCGACCGCGAGATAGCAGCGACGGAAGGCGACCCATTCTGCCACCCAAAGGAAGGCACGCCGGCCGACGTCTTCGGCCGTGTCGAGGGCGACCACGCAACCACGGCCTCGAACGTCGCCAAGTACGACGGCTTCCACGGCGTAGTCATCTTCGACGATCACAACCCCCTCCACCTCACGCCCGAGAAGGTCGCGGGCTACGTCTCCGCCGGCCTGAAATGGGCCCACAAGGCCCTCGAAGCCGATCCCGAGGCGCGCTACCCCTTCCTTATGTGGAACTGTCTCTGGCGGGCAGGCGGCTCCATCATCCATGGCCACGCACAGGTCACGGCAACCCGAAGCTCCCACTACCCCAAGGTCGAACGCCTCCGCCGCAACGCTTTGGCCTACAAGCGGGAGCACGGCTCAGACTACTTCGAGGATCTCACCCGCATCCACGATTCTCTAGGTCTCGGCATCCCGCAGGAAGGCGTCCGCGCGTTCGCGAGCCTCTCTCCCATCAAGGAGAAGGAGCTGGTAGTGATCGGAGAAGATCCCGGAGACGCTTCCCTGGGCCGCGCGGTCGGCGCCCTGCTGCGAGGCTACGTCGAAGACCTCGGCGTCCGCGCCTTCAACGTCGCATTTTACATGCCCCCGCTCGGTCCCACACAGGAGGACTGGTCAGACTTTCCAACGGTCGTCTACATAGTGGATCGGGGCGACCCGTCCAACCGTACCTCGGATATGGGGGCGATGGAACTCTACGCAGCCTCCGTCGTCGCCTCTGACCCTTTCCGGGTGGCCGAAGCCCTGCGTGAGCGAGGATCAGGCTCCACCGTAGGAGCCGCACGGCCAGTGGGGGATGATGAGACGAACCTGCTCCAATGGGGAGAGCCGGAAGAATGAGCCAGTTTCTGCCTACTCCGGCAACTCCACGCTGTCTCCTACCTTCACGCCTCGCTCTTCGAAGAAGCCCTGGTTCACTTCGAGAGCGTACTGGGCGGGCTCGGCGGAGACGTAGCTGGGCGGTTCATCGTCAAGGGGCTTCATATCCTGGATGTCTATGATACGCCTCTCCGAGTCGATGAAGGCAATGGAGAGCGGTATAAGGGTGTTCTTCATCCAGAAAGAGAGCTCCCGCTCTTCGGGGTAGACGAAGAGCATGCCCCTGTTCTCCCCTAGCGTCGTCCTGTCCATGAGCCCCTTCGCCTGTTCGGCCAGGTCGTCGGCCACCTCGACCCGCACCCCTACTTTCTTCCCTCCCGAAGCGTCGATAACCAGTGTGCGGAGCCCCGATGGTCCCGAGGTCGTCTCTTCTTTGTCCGCGGTGGTACCGGTAGCCTGAGGGGTTTTCTGAGACCCTGTGTCAGGGTCGGCCTGGGGACCACTACAGCCGGTCAGGAGCAGGGCGAGGACGACAACGATCTTCCAGAATTTCACCGGAGCACGAACTCTATCCGTTTGTTCTTGCGGCCCTTGCTCTTGTGGCCTGTGATGTCTATCCTCCCGACCTCGCGCGTGTTGGCGACGTGGGTCCCGCCGTCGGCCTGCGTGTCAAGACCCTGTATCTCCACGATCCGAATACGCCGCACCCGCTCAGGCACCAGGTTGACCTGGGTACGGATGAGGTCAGGATTCGCGAGCGCTCTTTCGCGCTCCAGCTCGTAGACCCTTACAGGACGTTCTTCGGCGAGAGCGTCGTTCGTCAGCCGTTCGATCCCACCGACGACGTCGGCGGTCCACTCGCCGGGAAAAGAGAAGTCCATCCTGGCGCGATCCGCGCGCATCTGGCCACCCGTTACCCTGGCGTCGAAGTTGCGCCAGATCACACCTGAGAGGACGTGCAGCGCCGTGTGGTATCGCATGTGGGCGAATCGCCGCTCCCATTCCAGCGTGCCTTTCAGATCCCGCACGGTATCAGGGATGGGCCTGTCCATGACGTGGACGACCTCTCCACCCTCTCGCCTCACGTCCACGACCATAGCATTGATGGGACCGATGCCGAGGGACCCCTTGTCCGGCGGCTGGCCTCCCCCGCCGGGATAGAAGGCCGTGCGGTCAAGTATCACCTCACGGCCTTCCAGCTTTACGACGCGGGCTTCGAACTCCTTTGTGTATGAGTCTTTCAGGAAGAGCTCTTCGGTCATAGTGGGAGGGCTCCCCGATCGTGGTTCCTGAAGGTGGCGACCTCGCGGTAGCCGACCTCGCGTACGAGCGCGAGGCTCGTGTCGTAGCCCATTGCGACCTGATCCGGGGCGTGGGCATCCGAGGAGAGGACGATAGGGACGCCTCTCTTGTGGAACATCTGGAGGAAGTCCCTGGCAGGATAGACCTCGCCTATGGGCTTCCTGAGTCCAGCGGCGTTCACATCGACGACGACGCCGGACTCGGCGACGGCGTCAGCGGTCTCCTCCAGGATCGGTGTGATGTTCCTGTCAGGGAAGTGGCGGAAGATCTTTATGAGGTCAGGATGACCGAGGATCTCGAACCGTCCTGAGAGCACGGCCTTGCGGACGTTCGCGTAGTACGCCGCATAGAGGTCGTAGGTCTCGTACCTGTCGTAGATCCTCTGGTCCGTGGCCCTGTCCACCTCCTCGTTGTCCACCCTGTGTACACTGCCGATGACGTAATCGTAGGGGAGGGCCGTGGCGTCGTTGTCCATGCGCTCCTCTGCACCTGGTACGTAGTCTATCTCGATCCCGAGCCGCAGCTCCACGTCGTGCGAGAGCTCGCGGGCCTCCTGAAACGCGGCGAGGTCTATCTCTTCGAGGTAGCGGTCGTGCTCGGTGATTCCCATCTGGCTAACGCCCCTCGCCCTGGCTACCTCACAGTACTTCATTATGTTCTCCACGGTCATCGGACGGTCGCCGTGGGCTATGACGTGCAGGTGGTAGTCGATCAAAGGCTACTCTCCAGAAGTCGTTACTCTCGACCCACTCATCTTATAAGATAGTCGTCATGTTTATCTGGAGGAGACCCTGGAAGGAGCCGCGTTGTTCGGCAAGATAGCCTACGGCGCAACGGTAGCATTCACGGTGGCTGTGGTGGTGACAGAGCTCTTGCACGCCCCGACGCTCCTGATCTTCGCCGCCACCGCCCTGGCCCTGATCGGCCTGGCGTGGGTCCTCGGTCAGGCTACCGAGAGCCTCGGCCATCACTCAGGCCCGCGTATCGGCGGCATTCTCAACGCCACCTTCGGCAACGCAGCGGAGCTCATAATAACCATCTTCGCACTCTCCGCAGGACTCACGACCGTGGTGAAGGCTTCGATCATCGGTTCGATCATCGGTAACGTACTGCTCGTGCTCGGGGCTAGCCTCCTCTTCGGGGGCCTCAAGAACGGCATCCAGAGCTTCTCGGCCGAGATAGCAGGCATCAACGCCTCGATGCTTGCCATCGTGGCTGCCGCTCTGTCTTTGCCTACCATATTCGCCGTCACCAGCCCCGATCCGACCCCCACCACTCTGAGCATCGAGGTGGCCGTAGTGATGTTCGTCCTCTACGTCCTTTACCTGTTCTACATCCTCCGCAGCCCCGAGGGCGGTGCGGACCGCGAGGGAGAAGCCCCGTTCGGCAGAACGGCTTCGCTGGTGCTACTGTTCGTGGCGACGGCGGCCGTCGCCTACGTCTCGGAGGCTTTCGTCGGGGCCATAGAGCCCCTGACCGAGGAGTACGGGATCTCCGAACTCTTCGTCGGGGTCATCCTCGTCCCGATAGTGGGCAACATCGCCGAGCACGTCGTGGGCGTCCAGATCGCCTACAAGAACGACATGGACTTCTCGATGGGCATCTCCCTCGGCTCCTCTATCCAGGTCGCCCTGCTCGTCACCCCCATCCTCGTCTTCCTCGGGCCCCTGCTCGGAAGCCCCCTGCGCCTGATCTTCACCCCCCTGGAGCTCGGCGCCCTCGGGGCCGCCGTGGTCGTAACTGGCTTCGTCGCCCTCGACGGCAAGTCCAACTGGCTAGAAGGCGCTATGCTCTGCGGCGTCTACGTTATCGCCGCCCTCGCGTTCTTCTTCTCGCCATAAAGAGGTTTCAGGCACTCTGGTCTGTTTCGGCTATGTAGCCGGCTGCTAATCTTTCTCCGCACGGATGCCGTACATCAAGGGGACGGTTGGGACGTCTTCAGGCGGAACCATTCGTTTTCCTCGTAGCTCGCGCATCGCGGCGAACTTCCGTTCCCCGTTCGAGTAAGGGTATTCTTCGAGTGCCGTAATCCTGAGTCCCGCTTCGGTCAGCGCCGTAACCAGTTCCCCGAGTCCCCACCGAAATAGATAGCAGCTTTCGGGGTTCTGAAAGTCTCGATCCCCGTCGACGAAACCGGCGGGGGTGAGACCTCCGCCCGACGTGGCCACGTAGTCGCCGACGCCTTCTTCCAGGAGTAGCGGTTCTCCGCCGGAAGGATAGTCGCGGACGTGGTTCCAGTCTTTGTCGAAGATGTCGGCCGCAGGATGGAAGTCCACCAGCACCAAGCGCCCGCCGGGGTTCAGGATGTCGGCGATACCCCCGGCCCAGCTTCCGAGGTCGGGCAGCCAGCAGATGACACCGTAGGAGGCGAAGGCGACGTCGAAGCGCCTGCCTTCGCGTGACGCTTCCTCCAGCCAGTCGTACACGTCGGCGCGCTCGAAGGTGGCCCTTATGCCGGTTCTCTCCGCGAGATCACGGGCTGAGGAGACGGCTTCGTCGCTTGCATCCACTCCTGTAACCGTCGCGCCGAGTGTCGCCAGGCTTATAGAGTCGCCTCCTGAGTTGCACTGGAGGTGGACGAGGGATCTTCCTTCGAATCCACCGAGAAGATCAAGTTCCTCCTGGAATAGCGTGCTGCCGCCCTCACTGAAGAACCGCGAGAGGTCCCCGCGATGACTGTCGTGGGCACTTACAACAGCGTTCCATGACACCCGGTTCTGCTCTCGGAGGTCCCTGCGGTCCATCTACGGATTTTACATCGGTCCTGACTTCCTGGTCTGGGCCGCGGTCCCAAGAACCTGCTCGAAGCCGACGACAGTATCCTCCCAACGCGGCAAGCGGGAGGCGCGGCGTCTTGCGGCAGCGGACATCCTCATCCTGAGCGTGGGATCCCCGAGCAGGAGATCCAGGGCCGCCGAGAGAGCTTCCCTGTCGTCCGGCTGAACGAGTTCCGCGGCCTCTCGACCGGTCAGGTCGGGCACTGGACCGGTGTCACAGGCGATTATCGGCAGCCCGCGGGCGAGTGCTTCCGCGTAGACGATCCCGTATCCCTCGTAGCGCGAGGGCAGAACGAAGAGGTCGGCCGACGCGTAAGAGGCGCCGAGCGACGCGTCGTCCAGACACCCTGACACGACGATGGAGCCCCGAGGTGCGGCTTCGATGGCGGCCCTGACCAGGCACGCGTAATCGGGGTCAGCGTCTGTCTCCCCGATCAGCTCCAGCACCGCGCCCTTACGCTCACGCAGCGTCCACGCTTCGACAAGGGTCATTATCCCCTTGCGCTCTATCCACTGCGCGACGCAGAGGGCGCGCAAGGGGTCGTCTCCCCGAGCGGGAGATCCATCGCCCACCGGAACGCCGTCTAAGCCCGGTGGCACGACGTGGATACGTCCGGGAGAGACGCCCCGTCCTAAGAGAACCTTCCTTCCATGGTCGCTTACGGCGACGAGCCGGTCCGCGCGCAGCAGCGGCTCCTCGTAGTTCTGCTCGCTGGCTACGGTCTCATGCCCGGACCCGCCGCCTGCGACACTAGGCAGTTCGTGGACAAGCGCCACTACAGGTCGGGAGGCCAGCCAGAGATCCAGGTGCTGGGACACTGCGATGCGGGCGAGGGCGTCGACTACTATGGTGTCGAACCTGGAAGGGTCGAACGTAGATTCGAATCTCAGTGCTGCTGCTCGTTGCTCCTCAGGCGATGCTCCACCGGCCACGAACTCCTCGATCTCGAACCCCCTCTGGCGCAAGCCGGAGATCACACGCCCGTTGTACAGGTAGCCGCCGGTCTTGCGGCCCGTGTCCCCCACCGTGATGAACGCGACGCGCAGGAGGACCTCCCTCAGGCCAGCGCATCTTCGCGGGCTGCGTAGGCGTCGGGGGACTCCCAGATGCGCACCGTAAGCGAGTCGAGCCCCCGGCCCCAGAGGGGTTGTGCCAGCTTCTCCCAGCAGTAGGCGGCCACCGCCTCGGCCGTCGTGTTGACTTCCACCAGGCCTGGAACCTCGTTCAGGTCCCTGTAGTGCATGGAGCCGGCCAGCCCCTCTACAGCCTGCCCCAGTTCGCCGATGTCGTAGAGAGTGCCATCGTCCCCTAGATGCTGGCCGCGCACGATCACTTCCATCCTGTAGGTGTGTCCGTGCGTCCTGGTCGCAGGCCCGAAGTCCCCGACGAGTCTGTGCGCCGCCTCGAACCTCGCGGCGACGTAGATCTCATACATCCTGGCCTCCTCGGAGTCCCTCGTAGGTGAAGATCACCTGCAGCGCCTCTCCTGGTCGCTCGTCGAGGAGCATGTAAGCCTCAGGGGCTTCTTCGAACGGAATACGGTGAGAGATGAGCTCCCTCAACTTCAGCCGGCTAAGCAGGCCCAGAACCGTGTCCATACGCCGGTCCCGGTCCCAGCGCGGCGCAAGCTCCGGGTTCATACGACCGACCTGCGAGGATCTGAGTCTCACCCTCCCCCTGTGGAAATGTCCCCCGAGAGCGAGCGTGACGGGCTTGGTGCCGTACCACGAAGCCACGACGACCGTCCCCTCGGTCGCCACGATATCTATCGCGCTCTGCAAAGCAGCCCCAGACCCGCTGGTCTCGACCGCCACGTCAACCCCACGCCCGCCCGTGATCTCTGTGACAAGTTCTTTCAAACTCTTTGGCTCGAATGCGCCATCCGCGCCCGAGGCGAGCGCCAGCCTGCGGCGCTCCTCGAGAGGGTCGACCACGAGTACGGGCCCCGCGCTGGCGAGCTTCAGGAGTAGGGCCACGAGGATACCGACGACGCCCTGGCCGAAGACCAGGGCCGTCTCGCCGAGTCGCACGGGCGCGTCGTGTACGATGTTCAGGGCGGTCTCGAGGTTGGCGCAGAATACGCCGAGCACGGGGTCTAGGTCGTCGGGGAGTCGCACCGGCATCTGTGCGGGAACGATGAAGATATCCTGGTGCGGATGGTGGACGAAGACGGGATCTCCCTGAGAGAGGCGTTCGACGCCAGGACCCGTGTCGAGGACACGCCCTGCTGCGGCGTAGCCGTATTTGATCGGGAATTTGTAGCTCCCTGCGAGTGTGGGCAGGTCCAGTCGGAGATCCTGCGGCACCTCGCCGCGGTAGACCAGCATCTCCGTGCCCGCGCTCACGGCCGAGGCGATCGTCTTTACGCGTACATCTCCGGGTCCAGGAGATCCTACCGTCTCCGCGCGGAGCGTAGGCGTGCGTGGGGCGGTAAACCAGAGGGCCTTGGCCTTCAGTTCATCCCCGATCCGGTACGCCATCAGGGTATTCGATGCGTCCGCTGAGGATAAGATCCACCCCGTAAGGTTCCACCGCGGCGTCGACGAGGGTGAGTGAGCGGGACAGGTCGCGTATTCCAAGGTCGCCGATGGCTTCTATGCCTTCGCCCAGGATCTTGGGCGCGACGCACACGGCGAGCCGGTCGACCAGCCCGGCCCTGAAAAAGCCCGTGATCAAGGTCGCCCCTCCCTCGACCATAACCGACCCGATGCCGAACGCTACCAAGGCCCCCAGCAGGGCCGCGAGGTCGACACGACCGTCTAGACCGGAAGGCAGGTTCATGACGGTGGCGCCCAAAGAGTGGGCTTTCTCGCGGCGTTCTTCCGGCGCGCGGTCCGTAACGGCGAGCACCGTTCCCGGGGCCGCGCCGTCAGCGAGCACGGCGGCGTCGGGGGGTGTGCGCAGGGTGCTGTCGACGACCACGCGCAGGGGGCTCGTGCCAGGGACATGCCGAACCGTCAGACGGGGATCGTCCTTGCAGGCCGTTCCGGCGCCGACGAGGACGGCGTCGTGAGAAGCGCGCATCTCGTGGGCGAAGCGCAAGGAGTCAGGGCAGCTGATCCACTTTGATTCCCCCGTCGTGGTCGCCACGCGCCCGTCGAGCGTCTGGGCGTAGCTCACGGTGACGGAAGGCCGGGTAGAGGCCTCTCCGCCGGCTGAAGGATGCTCTCCTATCACGATGCCCCGTTCGCCGGGCCATCGGCCGGCCGTTCGTCAGGCAGCCCTCCGTGCAAGATCGAAGCCGGGAAGAGGTGTCCGAGCTTCTCCTTTTTCGTCCGCAGGTACCTGAGGTTGAACGGGTTAGGTTCGACCTGGACCGGCAGGCGCTCAACGACCTCGATGCC
>DATDKO010000261.1:0-3848 GCA_036519935.1 Rubrobacter sp.
GTGCTTCCTACCGGCTCAAGCTTGGAAAGGTTTTCCTTCGGGTTTGTCCGGGGAATTGCGGTTGTTGTCGACCCCACAACGATCGAGACCTTCTCCTGTGTTCGCTGGGAACTGTGGGTTGGCTTTGCCGCAGCTATTCTCGCTCTTGGGTCCGGCGAATGCTGGCATAGCCATAACCAACATCATCGCCGCCATGACCAGCGCCAACATAAGCGCCGTGATCAACAACGTTATACGCCTCTTCATCTGTTCTCACCTCCTCTCCCTTTTAGCCAATGCGAAAACCGGCCTACCTCTTTGGGTGAGATAGCCGGTTGCGCTACTAGCTCCATCCGTCCCTCTTATAGCGCCCATCTGTAGGGAAGCGGGTTTCTTAGCTTCTATCTAGAGTTAGCCGATTTTCTTTGTAGTGGTGCTATGCGCCGAAACACGCTCAAAAATACACGCCGAAGCGTAAGGCCCAAAAGGCCGGAGCGGCGAAGGACCCTTCGCTACGCCCTGGTTCTGAATGATTGCTGAACACTTCTTAGAACTCCGTGCCTGCAAACTTCGGAGAATTCCTCTTCTACGACGTTGGCTGAATAAGGGTAAGAAGGACATCAGAGAACACCCTTCCACGCAGTTCGTGGAGACTTCGGTTCGGACGAGTGATTGAAATCCTAACCATCCGGGAGCTCCCTCGGATACCTTATCCCCATGGGTAACCGGCAGCTGATCGGAGGTGTTGGAACCATAAGGAGGAGGATCGCGACGGGGCTCATCGTAGCCGCCATCGCTGTCCTCCTCCTCTCCGTGGGCTGCAAACCGGAACCGACCCCCTCTGGGGAGGTGGTCCTCGCCGCGGGCGACATCGCTAACTGCCACGCCCAAGGCGACGAGGCTACCGCTGAGCTGGTCGAGGGCATCGACGGGACGGTCCTCGCTTTGGGCGATGAGGCCTACCCCAAGGGCTCGCAGGCCAACTTCGAGCAATGCTACAACCCCTCGTGGGGGCGCTTCAAGGAGCGCACCGAGCCTGTCCCCGGCAACCACGAGTACGAAACCCAAGCGGCAAGAGGCTACTTCGAGTACTTCGGGGAGGCTGTGGGCGACCCCGAGGAGGGCTACTACTCCTATGACCTGGGGAGCTGGCACATAGTCGCCTTAAACAGCAACTGCGGGGAGGGAGAGATCCGCTGTGGTCCCGGATCCTCCCAGAGGAAGTGGCTAAAAGAGGATCTCGCCTCAAATGCTGATGAGGGGCAGTGCACTCTGGCCTACATGCACCACCCGCGCTTTAGCTCAGGGGAAGAGCACGGCAGCACCCCGAACTTAGAGCCGCTGTGGGAGACACTTTATGAGGCTGGAGCAGATGTGGTCCTTTCTGGACACGAGCACAACTACGAGCGCTTCGCGCCGCAGGACCCCGAGGGGAGGGCAGATCCCGAGCGGGGCATCAGAGAGTTCGTGGTGGGCACCGGGGGAAAGAGCCACTATCCTATCGTGAACCCCATCGCTAACAGTGAAGTCCACAATGATGAGACCTACGGTGTGCTGAAACTAACCCTACACCCACACAGCTACGAGTGGGAATTTGTCCCAGTGGAAGGCGAGACCTTCACGGACTCCGGCGGCGCCCGCTGCCACTGAGCGCCCAGACCCCACTCGGCGGTCCGCTACCCTGCCCGCTTTAGATCGGCGCAACTCAGGATGGGCGGGTTGCCGCTGCCCGCCTCGTGGACGTTCACGTACTTGGGTTCTCCCGAGAATAGCTTATCGACGGAGGTCTCATGCAGCGTGGTGGTGCTCGACCCTTGACCCTTCGAGTTAGACTTCACCTGCGAGAGCGGATACTCAATTTCAGCTCCGCCATGCTCGTGAGTGCCTCCCCCGTATTCGTGACTGCTCCCGCCGTGTTCGTGGCCGTCCCCTTCCTCGCCGTGCGCACCGCCATGCTCATGGGTCTCCCCTTCGGCACAAGTGCCAGGGTGGATGTGAGCGAGGTAGAACGTGTCGGGGTTGGGCAGATTGCGCACTTCGAGCTTTACGGCGACCCCGTCCGAAGTGTCCTCGAAGGAGGCCATGCCGCTAACGCCAGAGTTGCCCTCGGGGTGCATCTTGAGCAGGACGTTAGCACTCTGGTGATGAGTAGTGTTCTCCTGCTGCCCACCTTGGCCTTGGGAACCGCCCCTGCCGCACCCGACCATAAAGAAGATGGCTGCAAGCACCACGACGCATAGGAGCAGCAGCATCCGTATCCGCCTCATAGGCGGAGGATACCATCGGGGCAGGGACCATAAATCGTCCGAACTGCGGTGGAGAACCCATCGCCGACGTTACTGAGGGAAGAGACTACATGTTTAAGGCGCTTTCGCCAGCTGCCAGGCTCCGAAGGCGCTGCAGATCAGGGCGCCAACCATGAGCGCAGCGCTCGCTACGCACCACTCGCATATGGCGTGGATCACGAACAGTTCCAGGTAGGTTAGGTAGGCGCTGAAGAGCGTTCCCACCAGCGCCACCAGGAGCCCAAGGTAGACGCCTGCCTCGCCCCGCAGGAAGGCCGACAGGAGCAGGCCTGAGTAGCCCACTAGCCCGATCGCGGCCACCGGAACCCCGAAGATCGTGGCATAGGAGCTCGTCTGCACGCTCTCGCAGGCGCCGCTTCCCCCGACGCACACCGGCGCCACCCCGGCGTAGTGGACCCAGGTGAGGTAGCCGCTGATAAGAAGGCCGACCACCGCGAGGGCGCCGATCACGAACTGTAGGCCGCGTCGCTTTCCCCTCACGGCGACCTTCGAGCTAGTCCACCTGGGCTATCGCCTGGGAGACCTGCTCGTAGTCGTACAGCCCCACGAGCTTCGTCTGCCCCCCTGGGCCACTGAAGATCAGGGTGGGTGTGGCGTTGACACCCGCGGACTGGGCCCTGGCCTGAGCCGCCTGGAGCTGCTTGGTGACTGAACTTCCCTTCAGGTCGGCACTCCACTCACCCACGTCGAGCCCCGGCGTGTCTTGGGCCTGGCTCTTAAGGAACTCGTCCGTCACGTAGCCAGAGTTCTCCTTGCCCTGGTTCTCGAAGAGCAGCTGAGCGTAGGGCCAGTAGCGGTCTTGCTCCCCCGCGGCGAGTGCCGCCCTTGCCGCCGGCACGGAATCGGGTCCTATGAACGTGAGAGGTTCTGAGACCACCTTGACCTTCCCGCCCCTGACACTACGCTCAACCACCTCGGAAAACGTCTTGCGGCTGAACTGGCCACAGACGGGACACTGGAAGTCCTCGTAGAGGTAGATCGTGACCGGGGCGCCACCCTTGCCGAGGGTGGTACCGTTCTGCGGTATGCCAGAGTATAGTTTGCCAACGTCCTCCCTTGATGCGGAACTCCCCCCGCCGGCGCCGCCCAGTTGGCTCAAGACAACCATAAGGGCTGCAACCAAGATGGCTACCGCCACGATCAGGGCCAACAGCATCCGGGGCGAGCGTAATAGGGCGCTCTGCTGCGAGGAGGGGCTCTTTCTGCGGGCACTCATGTCTAAATACCATTCTACTTCGCTATTCTCTAATGCAGCACAATAGTGGGCTTGAGAGGACGAGTTTCTTGGGAAGCCCCTGTCATCAACACGAACTTCGTAGAACTCCGTTAAAGCGAAGTTCGGCATAGCCCCGGCCCAAACGGCAAAGGGTCGCCGGCGAGCTAGTCATGCTCCGATGGGTATTATGTTTCTTATGTACACAAAGGTAGGCTCGTGGTTCTCTACATAAGAAACGCTATCGCACAGGACTGGGGCGCAGGTTTTGGGGCCAGGCCCCACCACAGTGGCATACAGCACAGCGCATATTTATCGAAACAGGTAGCAAGATGCATGGCACCCGGCCC
>DATDKO010000262.1:0-14934 GCA_036519935.1 Rubrobacter sp.
ACTCAGAGGAGGCTCCTTTGCCCTGGACGCCAGAGATCTTCATGGCAGAAGCGATCCGGCGCGAGGCGCTACGCGCAAGAGAGGCCGCGAGCGCCAACGACGCCGTCTCGTACTACGACGGCATCATGGCAGACGACCCCGATGCTCTAGTGCGCTCCTTCGCCGCACGCCAGTCCGTCCTTGATGATCCCCGCGTAGGACACGTCGAGGGCGCGAGGCGGCTACGCGCCTTCGCCATAGGGACGGCCGAGTGGCTGCGCGAGCGCGACGCGGTGGTCGAGAACGTAGCCCTCACTCGTACTTCCACCCGCACGGTCGAGGAGGTTGTGCTGAACCTCTTGGCCGACGACGGCGGGCGGGTGGAGCTGCCCGTGACCATAGTCACCGACCGCAACCCCGATCGCATGCTGAAGGCGATCCGCGTCTACCATAGCACGTGGCCGCTTACGGGCGAGCACCGCCTACGCCCGCCGCTTCTGCCCGTCAATCCGGGGCTGCACGCCGTAGGCACGCCGGGAGAGTACCAGAGGGCCTTGGCCGAGGGCGACCTGGAAGGTGTCTTGGCGACCTTCGAGCCAGAGGGCTACGCCCGCGCGCCCAGCGGCGCGGCGTACCTCCACCGTGGCACCGAAGCGCTGCGGGAGCTCTACACGCACATGTTCGCAAACGCGGGCGGCATCGGGCTGGAGCACTGCACGCTCACCGACGACGGGGTGAGGTGCGCAATAGAGTACGACTGCGTGCCGTAGGGGACGACCGATATCCCGCCGCAGGCGGGGGTGGCGATCTACGAGCGCAGTGCTAGCGGGCTGCTGGCGGCAGCGCGCATCTACGACGACGTGGAACCCCCGAGCGTCTCGGACACCTCCATGAGCTAGTCGGAACTTCCGAGAACTCCGTAAAGCGGAAGTCTAACATCGGAGAACATCCCTTCCACGCACTCGGGTGAATAGACGCGAAGCGGTAGCGGAACGGATACACGATTGCACTTAGCGAGCCTCACAGAGTATTGTCGAGCGCTCCCTAACCGAACGCTTAGTGACCGTATTGTTGCCAAACTACAAACACGGGAGAACTCAGGTTTCGCGCCCTACTCTCCAAGAGCGGCGTCGAGCGGTTAGAATCGGCGAGGTGCTTTACGTAGTTCTCGACTAGCAGCTCACGGGCACAGAAGGCCGAAGCCATGCACTCGAGTGCATATCCATACGGCACCACAACATGTAGTGCTTAGAGTTGGGTATTCGACGGGGCTAGGCGAGCTCTTGAAGACCAAAGAACCGGGCTATGCAGGATCATAGACCCACAGCCATGTAATGCCGAGGCTGGGAGAGGTCGCAGGTAGCGCGATGGAAGACGCGTTAAGAGATCAGCGTCGATGACGCTCAGGTAAGCCGGTATCTTGGAATCTGCGTACCACAAGTGAGCTGCTCAGTACCATTCGTCGCGTCGGATCCAGTCAGCACCCTTGCCGAGTACAGGTTTCGTCGTCAACCTAGCTGGCGGTCGAGGTTGAAGGCAGCGCTGATGAGGGCGAGGTGGGTGAAGGCCTGCGGAAAGTTGCCCAGCGCCTCGCCTGAGGGCCCAATCTCCTCGGCGTAGAGTCCCAGGTGATTAGCGTAGGTAAGCATCTTCTCGAAGACCAGCTGTGCTTCTTCGGACCGTCCGGCCCACGCCAACGCCTCGACATACCAGAACGTGCACATCGAGAACGTGCCCTCCTCCCCTTCTAGGCCGTCTGGAGAAGCGACCGGATTGTAGCGGTAAACGAGGCTGTCGGAGACTAGTTCCTCCTTTATAGCCTCGAGCGTTGATATCCAGCGCGGGTCGGTCGGGGCGATGAACTTGACCAGCGGCATCAAGAGGACAGAAGCATCCAAGACATCGGTATCGTAGTGTTGCACGAAGGCCTTGCGCTTCGGATGCCATGCTTGCGCCATGATCTGGCGGTAGATAGCATCGCGCACAGACAACCAGTGCACCAGATCGGCTGGCAACCCACGCTGCCGAGCGAGCCTGATCGCCCGCTCGATCGCTACCCAGCTCATAAGGCGCGAGTGGGTGAAGCGCTTGCGGCCACCTCTCGTCTCCCAGATGCCCTCGTCGGCCTCGTCCCAATGCTCGCATACCCATTCGACGACGCGAGCAAGGTCTTCCCAAGCGTCGTGGTAGATCGGCGTACCATACTTATTGTAGAGGTAGACCGAGTCGATGAGCTCGCCATAGATGTCCAACTGCAGCTGGTCGGCGGCAGCGTTGCCCACTCGTACCGGTCCCCGGCCGCAGTACCCTTCGAGGTGCCCAAGCACCTCCTCAGGGAGTTCGGTACGGCCGTCAATGCCATACATGATCTGTAGCGGCCCGTTCTCCGTGGACCGGTCCTCCCGAAAGCGCTCGGTCAGCCAGCTCATGAACGCCTCGGCCTCCTGGGTGAAGCCCAGGCGCAAGAGTGCGTAGAGCGAGAAGGCAGCGTCGCGTATCCATGTGTAGCGGTAGTCCCAGTTGCGTGTCCCGCCACCCGGCTGCTCGGGCAGACTGGTGGTCGGCGCGGCCACGATCGCGCCGGTCGGAGCGTAAGTCAGTAGCTTCAAGGTGAGCGCGGAGCGGTGCACAGTCTCTCGCCACCGACCCTCGTAGCGCGAGCGCGAGAGCCACCGCCGCCAGAACGCCACCGTGTCGTCGAGCTCCTGACGAGTCTCGTCCTCACTGTAGCGCCGAGGCTCGTCGCCATCACCGATGCTCTCAAGCACGAAGGTGGCGCTCTGTGCCGCCTTCAGCGCTAAGCTTGCCCTGACACCCTCTTTCGAACGTTCGAGCGGCACCGGCGAATCAAGCGCAACCGCCAACGTTGGCGACTCGAAGACCGCACCCCGTTCGTGCAGGTGTGTGCGGTGCGCCTGCCGACCGTAGTCGAAGCGTGGCTCAACCTCGACGCGGAAGGTCACCTGGCCACGCACGCACAACAGGCGTCGTATCAGACGGTGGGGCCGGTGGCCTGAAGAAGCGACCGGCATGAAATCCTGAACCTCTCCCACGCCGTGGGGGCTCAAGAAGCGGGTGATCAAGATGTTGGTATCCGGGAAGTAGAGCTGTTTGGTCGTCCAGTTCGTGTCGGTCGGGGTGAGTCTCCAGTAGCCGCCGCGCTCCCGATCGAGGAGTGCCCCGAACAAGCTCGGGGCGTCGAAACGCGGGCAGCAGTACCAGTCGATCGTCCCTTCGGTGCCCACGAGTGCGACGGTATGGAGGTCGCCGATGAGGCCGTGTTCGGCTATCGGCAGGTAGCCGCCCACGTTGGCAGGTTCTGGCATCGGCGAGACTCCGGTGTGGAGGTTCGTATGCCGCATCGTACGCTCCTTTGTTCGTGCTCAGCCTCGAGGCTGAGTTTAGCCAGCCAGCGCCGCGTACTCTTCGTTTCTAAGCATCAACGGAGCAGGGACCCATTCTGCTTCAAGCATGCAGCTTTTCCCATGAAGTAGTCCAGCAATATCGCGATCCTCGACCCTTCACTCCTTCACTACCAGACTCGGCACCATCGATTATAGACTAGGTCAGTAGGCAACCGGCCGATGTGGCAACTACTTCCACGGCCTTGCAATGCTACGAAGGTTCATCAACGCTACAGGTGAAGGCGACCGTCGGGAAGCGAGCCGCGGAACCAAAACTCTCGCAATGGAAGTGCAAGCACGCGAGGAGCAGCATCATTACAGCACGTTGACACTATGGCACCTGCGATTGCCGAAGGATTCGGGGTGGTGACAGACGGAGCTCTAACCCGCGCCCTTCGTAGTCACAACCTAAAGACACGCGCCCCTACCCAATACCCTGCGTCCCTACATTGGTGTATCCGCCGGTGTGCCCCTCTTTCCTACCCTTCGGCGAGCGCGGCGACGAGTTCCTGCAGAAATCCGGGATGCCCGGGGCCAGTCTGGCTGCTTACCTCAGTGTACGACTCGGAATGTGAGATGAGTTACCCCGGAGACCTCGACCACCCTCGTGCGTTCTAGTTCGATCGGCTCCATACCCAAGTAGTCGAACAATCGGACGCTGTCCCCGAGCAGGACGGGTACTTAGTCTATGTGTATCTCGTCAAGCGTCCCGGCCTTGATGCACTGCTGCACGATGCTCGCGGCGCCTACGGCGACGTCCTTGTCGCCCGCAACCGCCTTCGCCTGCTCGATGGCGCTTTGGTCGCCGTCCGTGACGAACGTGAACGGTGATCCTTTGTAGACCCATTCTTGCGGCACCGAGTGGGTGACGACAAAGACTGGTATGTTCACGGGGTGCCTGCCACCCCACCCGTTGGCGATGTCGAACATCCTCCCTCCCGTCACCAAGGCGCCTATCGTTGCGTGCACCTCCCGAAGGAGTTCGGCGCTAACAGGTGAGACCTTGAACGTCGTCGTACCGCTAGGCAGCTCATAATCGGTGTCGCCGCTGAAGTACCACGTAAAGATCCGCTCGCCGCCCTCGCCCAGAAGCTGCTTAGGGCGGTCGTTAGGCCCGGCGATGAAACCATCGAGCGACATCGAGAGCCCCGTACCAACTTTTCCCACGCTCGTACTACTTTCTCGACCATCGTCTGCTCGGAGCATACGACAATGGTCTTAAGAACCACTATCGATTCGGGATTCTGCGATAGTCTTAGTGGGATGGTAGTGGTAGTTTGGCGCAGATTCTTAGAGCATGCCGCACCCATGAGAATGTGCCTATACGCCTCGCCAGCCTAAATCTCGAGGCGAAGGTATGAGAGGAGACGCTTTGCAAAGCGAGCTTACAATTGGTCTTGCGGATGAGCTGAACGTCGCTCCTCTGGGTGTCGGTGCCTGGGCCTGGGGTACGACCAGGCTCTGGGGATATGGCAAGGAGTACGACCGTAGCGACGTGGGGAGGGCCTTCCGGGCGAGCATGGCCGAGGGCGTCACCCTTTTTGACACGGCGGAGATGTACGGCAACGGCGCTTCGGAGAGGATCATCGGCGAGATATTGCGCGAGGGTGGTTTCGAGGGGACGCCGGTCATAGCCACCAAGTTCGCTCCCCTCCCGTACCGCTTCAGCGCCAAATCCCTTCTGAAGGCGGTAGACAAGAGCCTAGAGCGACTCGGGATAGAGACGATAGATCTCTACCAGATCCACTTCCCGAACCCGATTTTCAAGATAAACAGCCTGATGGATGCCCTGACGGAGACGGTCAAGGCGGGCAAGGTTCGCCGTGTGGGTATAAGCAACTACGGTGCGGACCAGATGAAGCGGGCGCACGACCGGCTCGCTTCTCGCGGGGTGTCGCTTGCCTCGAACCAGGTGGAGTACAGCCTGCTGCAGCGGGCACCGGAGACAAACGGTGTGCTCGAAGCGAGCAGGGATCTCGGCGTGACGCTCATCGCCTACAGCCCCATCGCTAAGGGCCTCCTTACCGGCAAGTATGGCCCTGGTGGCGACAGGCCCTCGGGCCTCGTGCGGCGTATGGGGAGAGCTTTCGGCGAGCAGAACCTCAAGAAGATCGAGCCTGTTCTAAACATCCTGCGCGAGATAGGTGAGGCCCACAACAAACAGCCCGCCCAGGTGGCCCTGAACTGGCTGATCACGCAGAGGAGCACCTTCCCCATCCCAGGGGCCAAGAACGAGCACCAGGCGCACCAGAACGCAGGCGCTTTAGGGTGGGAGATGACCAGCGAAGAGGCCGAGAAGCTGGAGCTGGCAACGCTCGGCTGGCGCTAGAGGCTCGTAATCGGCGGGTAGAATTGGTATGAGCTCACTCTTGCAATGAGGACACCCATGCGTCGAGCGTCCCTTTTTGCGATGCCCACTTTGCGGAGTTCGAAGATAACGGCTCGTTATCTTCGGGGCGAGGAGTTTAGGAAAGGTTAGCCCTTCTTAACCGGCCGTTGCCCGATCTGTTACGTCCGTCCGCTACAGTGCCCTTAAGGCTAAGGACGGGAGGTACCTTCGGTGGGAGAGAGGACGAGGCTCGGACTCGGGGTTCTCGGCGTCGCGTTGGTGCTTGGCGGCCTGGGAGACGTCCTGCTACGCGCTACACCGTGGGGGATCAACTTTCTCATCTGGGTAACGGCCCTTGTTAGCTTCGCTCTCTTTGTCGCCAGGTGGGGGCGCGTTGGTACCGGGGGAGAGGGGAAGTGGCTGATCTTCGTCGCTCCCGTCTTCGCCGCCGGGGTGGTCCTACGCGATTCTCCCGTGGGGGTATTCCTCGATTGCCTTGGCGTCCTGATCTCACTCTCCTTTGCCGTGTGGCTCGGACGCAGCGGGAGCCTGCGACGCGCCGGCATCTCGAACTACGTTCTTGGAGGGGTCTATACCGGCGCCCTGACCTCAGCTGGACCATTGCCCGTGAGCGTGGCTGACATAGAATGGCGCGACGCGGTCCGTGGGCAATGGAAGGGGCAGGCGCTGGCAGTGTCTCGGGGCATTCTGCTCGCAGCCCCGCTCTTGCTACTCTTCGGCACGCTCCTGGTGGCGGCCGACGCCATCTTCGAACGGCTTATAATCGAGGTCTTCGGCTTCGACCTCGCCGAGGTCTTCTCGCACCTGTTTCTCATCACCTTCTTCGCCTGGATCACGGCAGGGGCGCTCTGGGCGGGACTGATGGCGCGGGTCCCTGAGAACTTGGCGATTCCACGTCCCAGAGTACTCTCGCTCGGCATAGTGGAGGTAGGGATAGTGCTAGGTCTTCTAGACCTCCTTTTCCTGACTTTCGTCGTGATCCAGGTCCGCTACCTGTTCGGCGGCGCGGGGCGCGTGGCTGCCACGGCGGGCCTGACCTACGCCGAGTACGCCCGTCGTGGATTCTTCGAACTGGTCACCGTAACCGCCCTCGCGCTCCCCCTCTTACTCATCGCCCACTGGCTACTCAGGGCGGAAACCCACGCCCACGAGCGTCTGTTCAAGGCGCTTGCCGGGATAATGGTAGTCTTGCTCTTCGTCGTTGTGGCCTCCGCGCTGCAGCGGATGTATCTCTACCAGCAAGAGTTCGGCCTGACCGAGCTACGCCTTTACACAACCGTGTTCATGGTCTGGATCTCCGTCGTCCTACTCTGGTTCGTCCTCACCGTGATGCGCGCCAGACGCGACCGCTTTGCGTTCGGCGCCCTTCTCGCCGGTTTCGCCGCCATCTTTGCCATAAACGCCATGAACCCCGATGCCCTAATAGCAAGTACCAACATAGACCGCATGGAAGATGGAAAGCGCTTCGACGCCTACTACCTGACCACCCTGAGCGCCGACGCCGTGCCCGTGCTCGTCGAGTCTCTCCCGGAGATAGGCGACACCCGCCTTTGGAAGGACTATACCGTCGAGCAGGCTGTGGTGGATCGCTGGGACTCTAGACAGGCTGACTGGCGTACGTGGAATCTGGGTCGTTCGAGGGCCCGCCAACTAGTCAGGAGTCACGTCGAAGACCAGGACGTACGAGCATCCAGGATGATCAGCTCTGACTCCAGGCACCAAGATAGGGCGTTTATGCACCGTCCCGACCGAGTTATCCACAACATGTTGTGGATAAGAAGCCCACAACGGGGGATAAGTGGATCAACTGTAACAAGCGCTTAACAATTGGCATCAGGTTACAGAGTTCAGATTGGCAAGCTATGTCTCGCTGAAGTGCTTGAAAATGCAGGCGAAGCCGGAGCGTGTTGAAATGCTGACTAGCTCTATTGGCGGCGCGTGTGGACAAGCGTCCCCAAGGCTTTACAATCAGTGTGGAGAACGGATGCTGACAAGAGGTGAGAGAGTGATAACCGAGGAGCGCGTGCAGGACCAGTTACGGAATGTTATAGACCCTGAGATCGGGATGGACCTCGTCGAGCTCGGTCTGATCTACGACGTCGGCGTGCATGACGAGGGGCGTCACGTCGACGTCACCTTCAGCCTCACCAGCCCGATGTGCCCCGTTGGGGATTTGATCCAGGAGCAGGTCGAGACGGAGACGCTCTCCATAGAGGGTGTCGAGACCGTGAACGCCCAGCTCACATTCGAGCCGATGTGGAGCCCCGAGATGATGAGCCCCGCCGCCAAGCTGTTCTTCGGCCGGTAAGCCTGCACCGCCAGGCAAGCCGCGACCCACTACTTGCGATTGCCTGCAGAGAGCGCCTCCGGGTCGCCACACTCCACCCCGACCTCACGCACGCCACGCCCAAGACCCATCACCCACCCGGCAAGACAAGCCGCCAAAGGGGGCGTGCTGAAATGTTGAGAAGCGGAGGCCGAAGCGTGCTGACTAGCTCCTTCGGAGGTCGCTGAGCTTGCTGGTCTCGAACCTCTCCAGTATTAGATCGAAGGCCCCTGTGCCTATGCGGGCGCCGCCTGAGAAGGGGTGCTCCATGGCCCCTATGGTGAACAGTACCAGCCCGATCACCGCTGCCAAGGTCAGTACCATCAACCTGTGCGCCCACGTGTTCCCCATACCGAATAGGTAGGTGAAGCCTATCGCCGCTACACCCCCGAATATCAGAACGGCCCAGAGGACCCCAGGGACGCCCTCCTCTGCTGCGACCAAGCGCATTCTCCTTGCGTCGGCCAGTCTCTGGACCTGGTCCAGTCCTTCGGCGTAGAGCTGCTCGGCGGCCGGCGTGTGTGGCTGGAAATCTTGAAGGTTTGCGCGGATTTCGTCGATAAGGGTCCACCCTGCAGGAGTCCCTCGTGTCTGCGTCATCAAAGGTGCTTCCCCCTGTTCCATCAAGGGCCACTCTATGTGGATCACCTCCTCGGCGTAAGATCGGGCGAGTTCCTGGATGTGGGTACCTTCGGGCTCAGGGAGCCGATGGGCCAGCCAGAAGATCTCGGCTACCGCGTTGGCTTCCTGCTCGACCGTCTCACTGGCCGCGTCGTATTCCTCCCACACGGCGATGACCACGAGGGCCAGCAGCACGGCGTAGATCACGCCTAGGGCCGCGTAGATGAAGCCTGCCACGTCGTTGTGGGGCTGGCGCGAGGAGGCGGGAACGAGGCGCTGCACCAACTCCAGCCCGGCGAGCGCGGCGAGGCAAACCGCCCCGATCACGAGTACGCCATAAACTACGGTGAGTAGCACACAGGACCTCCCCCTTGTGTTACGGCTGGCGTAAGAATAACATCACACGCAGGGACTCGAGTCCAGCACGCTCATAGGTAACGGGTCGGGGCTATGCTGAGTTCCGGGAAACCCGACCGCTCGGTGAATAGGGTTGCCTCGGTGTCCGCACTCGGCGCAATGTGCCGAACTAGTCCACCTCAGGAATGCCCTCGTATATACGGTTACGTGATCTTTCAGGGCTCGGGAAAGAAAGAATGAGATTGTGTTGGGACAATCGCCGAGCCCCGAAAAGGCGCAGTATGGAGGGCGATTCTGAGAATAGGCTGAGAGAGTCCCTGGGGATCGTGTGTGTACTTCGCAGAGACGCATCTTTTCCACGCACTCGGGAGTATAAGATCGCGCTTGGGACTTCGTGGGGCCTTCGGCTCGGGCGTGTACTCGGGATCATTGCCATCGGGGAGATCCCTCGGTTACCCTGACCCCATGGGTAACTGGTACTCGGAGGAGTCGGAGCCAGTAGCAGGATAGCGACGGTGATCACGATGACCACCGTCGCTATCCTTATCGCCGTCGGGTGCGGCCCGGAGAAGGCGTCTCCCCCAATGGTCGTCGCGGCGGGCGACATCGCCGACTGCGCCAGGGAGGGCGACGAGGCGACCGCCAGGATCGTCGGTGGCGTCGAGGGCACGGTCCTCACCCTGGGCGACCACGCTTACCCGGGCGGGTCGGCCGAAAACTTCGACGAGTGTTACGACCCCTCCTGGGGCCGGTTCAAGGCGCGCACCTTGCCAATCCCGGGCAACCACGAGTACGAAACGGCTGGCTCCTCAGGCTACTTCGACTACTTCTGGAGAGCGGCTGGCGATCCCGACAAAGGATATTACTCTTACGACCTGGGGGCATGGCATCTCGTCGCCCTCAACAGCAACTGTGGAGTGGGAGAGATCCGCTGCGGTCCCGGCTTCCCCCAGGGGCGGTGGCTCGAGGAGGACCTCGCCGCCAACGACGAGGAGGCGTGTACCCTTGCCTACTTCCACCACCCGCTGTTCTCTTCAGGGTCGTATCGTCCAGGTATTGAACGAGTGGAGCGTCTTTGGGAGATCCTCTACGCCGCTGGTGTCGACGTGGTGCTAAACGGACACGACCACAACTACCAGCGTTTTGCCCCGCAGGACCCCGGGGGGAGGGCGGATCCCGAGGATGGCATCAGGCAGTTCGTGGTGGGCACTGGGGGCAGGAGCCTCAATGAGATCTCGCACCCTATCGCCAACACGGAGGTCTACAGCGACGACGCCTACGGCGTGCTCGAACTCACCCTGCACCCGAAGAGATACGAGTGGGAGTTTGTTCCCGTGAAGGGCGAAACCTTTAGCGACTCCGGCGTCGCGCGGTGCCACTGAGCGTCCAGTCGAGGAGAGAAGGGTTGCCTACTGGGTCGTGCGTTCGGCGCTTCGACTCGACACGTGTGGCCCCACGTCTTTATCAGCACTATGATGTGAGCATGAGTATCAAAGGTCTCATGTTGGATCTCGATGGAACCCTGTACGTTGGAGGAGAGCCTGTAGTCGGGGCGAGGGAGGCGCTCGAGGCTCTGGGGGCTTCAGGGTTTGCGCTCAGGTACGTCACGAATACGACCAGGATGCCTCGCCGCGCGGTGGTCGAGAGGATGCGGACGCTCGGGTTCCTGGTCGAGGAGGATGAGGTCTTCACACCGGCGTGGGCGGCCTCCCGGCTGATCGGGGGCAGAAGTTGCCTCGCCCTGGTCGACGAGTCTCTACGCGAAGACCTTGGCGAGGTGCGGCTCATCGAGGATTCCCCTGAGGTCGTGCTCGTTGGGGACCTGGGAGAAGGCTTTACCTACGCGCGCCTCGACGCCGCATTTCGGTGCCTTATGGAAGGGGCTGAGCTCGTGGCCCTGCAGAAGAACCGCTACTGGCACAGCGGGGACGGACTCTCCCTGGATGCAGGGCCATTCGTCGCCGCCCTCGAGTATGCCAGTGAGAAAAGGGCCGTCGTCGTCGGCAAGCCGGAGGAGAGCTTCTTCAGGATCGCCCTGGAAGACATGGGGCTCGAAGCCAGCGAAGTTGCCATGGTCGGCGACGATGCTGAGGTCGACGTCGCGGGTGCGAAGAAAGCCGGGCTCTCGAGTATACAGGTCAGAACCGGAAAATGGCGGCCTGGTGGCGATGTGGGGGAGGCGGATCTCGTACTCGATAGTGTTGCTGCTTTGCCCATGGCTCTGGAAGGAGAGAGATGAAGATCAGCGACATACCGGTCGAGACGGGCGAGCGTTACGAACTGGTCTCGATCACGAACGAGGTGAGGCAGGCCGCAAGGGCTGCCGGCGTCGACGAGGGTATCTGCATCATCTCATCGACGCACACGACCGCGGCCGTGACGGTCAACGAGGATTACGATAGAGATGTGCCAAGGGACCTGGCCTCCGCCTGCAGGGCTTTCCTCGACGCCCTGGACGTGAGTTTTCAGCACGCCGAAGGCAACAGCGACTCTCACTTGTTGACCAGTCTTTTCGGGCAGTCGCAGACTCTCTTCAGTAGAGATGGAGAGTTGGACCTCGGGCGCTGGCAGGGTGTTTTCCTGGCCGAGTTCGACGGGCCGCGCAGCAGGACCATCAGGGTGGCGGTCTCCTAGCCGACCCTTCCTGTTTAGTTGAGACCCAACTTTCGGTAAGATGGGTCTGCGGATCGTAGGGTCGCGGGCTCGGATGCCGTGGCCGGCCGTAATTAGTCTTTGCGGGAGGCTTGTATGAACGGATTGGTAAAGGGCGGGCTGGTGCTCGGCGGGCTCGTCTTGGGGCTCGGCGCCCTGAGACGGGCGCTCAACCCTACACCCCGGTACGCTCCCTGGGAGAAGCCACCTTACGGCGAGTTCGAGAACAAGGTCCTGGTCGTCGGCGGGGGGTTCGGAGGGTACACGGTGGCGACGGATCTGTGCAAGCTGATCGGGAAGCGCGATGACGTCGGAGTTCTGGTCATAGCGCGCGACAACTTCTTTACCTTCTGGCCGATGGTGCCAGGGATCGTCAGCAGCGACATCGACGCACGTAATGTCGCCCAGCCCTTGAGGCGCGCCCTCATCCTCGCCGGGGCAAGCTTTAGGCGGGCCAGGATCAAGGGCGTAGATACAAATAAGAAGGTCGTCGAGGCCGAGGGAGGCCTCGAGTTCCCTTACGATCAGCTCATAATCTCATTGGGCGGGCAGCCAAACTTTTTCGGCATCCCCGGTGTCGAGGAGCACAGCATGACCATGAGGGGGGTGCAAGACGCCGTGCGCGTCCGCAACCGCGTCATAGAACGCTTCGAGGAGGTCTCCCTCATCCGCGACGAGGTGCCTGAGTCCAAGCTCACTTTCGTGGTTATCGGTGGCGGGGCTACAGGGGTCGAGGTGGCCTCCGAGATCCACACCCTCGTCCACGAGAATCTCGCGCCCGACTATCCGAATATCGACCCTTACCGTGTAAGGATCTACCTTATAGAGGCCCTGCCAAACATCCTGCCCGAGCTCGACCCGGCCCTGCGCCGCGCCGCGCGCGCCAGGCTCCTCAACGAGCGCATCGAGGTTCTGACAGGTGCCATGGCCGAGGAGATCACGGGCGACTACGTCAAGCTGAAGGGCGGCAAGCAGATCGATACGGAGAACGTGATCTGGACCGCGGGCAACCGCCCGAACCAGACGGTACAGGATCTCGGGTTGCCCCATGACGAGCGGACAGGCATAAAGGTAGACCTTACACTACAGGTGGAAGGCCACAGCGACGTCTGGTCTGTTGGGGACTGTGCGGCTGTCCAGGACGTCCACCAGGAGGGGGCGATCGTTCCGCCGACCGCGCAGGCCGCGATTCAGCAGGGGCACCTGGTCGCCCGTAACGTGCTCAAGAGCATCGATGGTGAGGGTGATCTGGGAGAGTTCGAATACAAGCCGCTCGGCCAGCTCGTCGAGCTGGGAAGCGACTTCGCCGTCAACGAGGTGATGGGCGTAAGGTTCACCGGGATGATCGCGGCCGTTTTCTGGCGAATGGCCTATCTGGTGCGCCTGAACAGCCCCCAGAGCAAGGTGCGGGTCGCTGCGGACTGGATAGTCGGCCTGTTCCTGCGGCCAGCCGTCACCCAGATTCGGAGCTCCTACGAGGAATAGCGGGAGCCCTTGAGACGCGGCCACAAAGGTGCTACGTTGAATGTGGCTAGAGGAGAAGATGCAGGTGACATGGCATAAAAGACGGGGGTCGTTTGAGCCTCGCTAACCAGCTCACCCTGATCCGGCTCGTCGCTGTCGTTCCCGTGATGGGCGCGCTGTACCTGCCCTTCGAGTGGGCGCGTCCCGTCGCCGTCGTTCTTTACGCGGCTGCGATCCTGACCGACTACTTCGACGGGATCATCGCCCGTCGCAACAACGAAGTGACGGGCTTCGGCAAGCTGATGGACTCCATAGCCGACAAGGCTCTCATAGTTTCACTATTCTTCGCGCTCGTGGGGGAGGGCTCGATGGCCGCGTGGATGGCCGCGATCATGGTTATCCGGGAGTTCGCCGTGACGGGGCTCAGGATGGTCGCCCTCGAGGCGGGGGAGGTCATCGCCGCAAACCGGTGGGGCAAGGCGAAGATGAACGCCCAGAGCCTCGCCGTTTTCATACTCCTTCTGGGCAAGCCAGGGGCGGCCGGCTGGCAGGGAGTCGTCTCCCAGATCGGGTGGTGGGTGATGCTCGTCGCCGTAGTGCTTACCATACTCTCGGGCTGGTCCTATTTGAAGGACACCCCGCGGATCCTGTCGATTACCTCCAAGCGAGATCAGAGGCTCTAAAAGCTGTAGAATCACGCCCTATATGGAGGGCACCAATGACAGGCGCCTGAGGCCGGATGAGGTCGAAATGATCTTGCGCCGCGCCTCGGAACTGAACTCTCGCAGGGGAACGCGTGGCTCCCAGGACACCCCTTCTGTCTCTCCTGAGGTCCTCGTACAGGTGGCCGCTGCGGCCGGCATCCCCGAACAAGAGGTGCGCCGGGCGATGTGGGATATGGCCTCGGAGAAGACGGCCGAACCGCGCTCGTTCGCCCGCAAGTTCTACGGTCCTGCCCGTCTGCGGGCCGTGCGGGACGTGGAGCGCTCCGCCGAGAGTACCTGCGAATATCTCGAAGGACTGTTGCGCCTCCAGCAGGGCCTCAAGCTCAGGCGCAAGACGGAGGTCGGGTCTTTGTGGGACCCTGGCGACGAGCTCGGGGTCGTGCGAAGGACGCTGGACTTCTCGGGGGACAGAACCCTGCTCAAGGCCAGGTTGGTCGAACTGCGGGTCGAGGGTCTGGGCGAAGATAGATGCGAGGCCAACCTCACGGCCGACCTCTCCAATCAGCGCGGTGAGTACCTTTCGCTCGCCGGCATCCTCGGGGCTACACTGGCCGCATTGTTCATTCTCGCCGGGATGCAGAGCCCGCTCTTCTTTCTCGGCGTCCTGCCCGTGCTAGCGGCGCCGGCCTTCGGGTTCAGGTTCGCCTATGGCAGGGCTTCCCTGGAGCTGAGACGTGCCCTCGACAACCTCCTCGACGCCGCCGAAGAGAGCCAGCCTCAAGAGGAGCCTCAGGACCGCGGCGACCGTCCCCGCGGCCAGATTGAGGGCCTCAAGCCCATTCCAAGGTTCGCCCCCGACAGGAGCAAGCGGATAGAACCCTGAGAACATTTCGGCACGCGCCATTCGGGCGCTTGTCAGCACTTCAGCTAGTCAGCATGTTGTTTCCGCTCGGAGGCGGATGCGCGATTCCCAGCAGATGGATGCCTCTGTAAATCGCTCTGGTCTGGAGGGCCGGGAATCTCCCCTTTGTGGAAGTAGAGATCAGGCCTTATATTTACCTTCGTGCCTCTCAAAGTACTAAAGGAGATTTTCGGCTTCGATTCGTTCAGGCCGGG
>DATDKO010000263.1:0-10522 GCA_036519935.1 Rubrobacter sp.
TGGTGACCACTCGAAGATAGAGAGCAAGGAGTACTAACCGCAGCCCTTATTCACCCAAGTGCGTGGAAGAAGAATTCTCAGAAGTTGGACCCGCGCGCTATCTGGCCGAGTCTTCGTGCTCCCCTTCGTCTTCCATTATCAATCTCAGGCGGCCACGCAGCACCGCTCATTGTGGCGTAAGATGCTCGGTAGAGGAACCTGATGGTTAGAAGCCTAAAGCTAAAGATGTTCGCGGCGTTGCTTCTGCGAGCGATGGCCCAGGAGCAGGCCGAAACCGGAACCACACGGGTCTCTCCGAAACACCCGAACGTGGCGCGTCGGTTGGGCTTGCAACCGGACTCCCCGGAACTGGAGATTGCCGAGCGCTACCTCGTAGATGAGGACTACATCAGGCCCTCCAACCTCGGCCGTAACGGCGACTCCTTCACCATCACGGAGACGGGCTGGGAGGATCTCGGATACCAGGCTACACCGGAAGGGTGGCGCCGGAGACCCTGGTGGAAGAGGATGCTAGGGGTCTAGGGGTAGAGAGATCCCCACCCGGGCCGAGGGAGCGTCTCCCCCGGCCACATAGCGCCCGCAGAGTGGGACCCTGCGGGGGGCTTCTTGCGGGACGCCTTAGGTGCTTGCAGCGGCGCTCTTACCGGTAGCCTCCTCGATCGCCGTGAGCGGCGTCGCCACGTTCTCCAGGGACTGGCCCTCAGCCCTCACGCCGAGCAACAGCTCCACGACGGCCGCGAAGATCATAAACCCCGCGCCGATGAGGTACGCGATAAAAAGGTTCGTAGCATTGCCCGTGCCGATGAGCTGGCCGAATATGACCGGCCCCGAGATGCCTCCCAGAGCGGTGGCTATGGAGTAGAAGAGCGCTATGGCCATCGCCCGGATCTCCATCGGGAAGACCTCGCTCACCGTCAGGTAGCCGGCGCTGGCGGCCGCCGAGGCGAAGAAGAAGACGATGACCCACAGGATCGTTTGCGTGACCGCGGACAGAATGTCCAGGTAGAACAGGTAGCCGGTTCCGGCCAGCAGCGCGCCCGAGATGAAGTAGCAGCCGGAGATCATCGCCACTCGGCCGATGGTGTCGAAGAGACGCCCGAGGAGCCACGGGCCGAGCACGTTACCGACCGCGAACGGCAAGAGGAAGTACGGCACGGTGCCCGCCTCTATCCCGTAGAATTTCGTCAGGACGAGCGCGTAGGTAAAGAAGATGGCGTTGTAGAGGAAGGCCTGCGACCCCATCAGTGTCAGACCGAGGATGGTCCGCTTCGGGTAAAGCTGGAACATGGCCTTGGCGATGATGCCGAACCCTATGCTCTCCCGCTGCTCGACGACGATCGGCGGACCCTCGACCGGGGGTAGCTCCCGGCCGGTCTGCTGACGCACCTGCTCCTCTATGGCGTCGGTCGTCTCCTCAGCCTCTTCGTTGCGGCCGTGGGTAAGGAGCCAGCGCGGGCTCTCCGGGACGTAGCGACGAATCAGGAGTATGCATATGCCGAGCACAGCCCCGAGCCAGAACGCCACCCTCCAGCCGTAGAACTGGCTTATGATGTTCTCGTTGAGCAGTATGATCGCGAGCCCGCTCCCCAGCATCGCCCCGATCCAGTAGCTGCCGCTGATGGCGAGGGCCACCTGACCCCTGAAGCGCGCCGGGATAAGCTCGTCCACCGCCGAGTAGATCGCCGAGTACTCCCCGCCGATGCCCGTACCAGCAAGAAAACGGAACACAACGAAGCTCCAGAAGTTCCACGAGAAGGCGGTGAGGAAGCTGAAGAACAGATAGACGGCGAGCGTGATGAGGAACAGCTTCTTCCGCCCGAACCTGTCCGTCAGGTAGGAGAAGAAGAGCGCCCCCGTGCATGCCCCCGCTATATAGATGCCCCCGGCGAGCCCGATCTGGCCCTCCGTAAAGTTCAGCCCCGACTCCGGCTCCACGAGGATGCCCGCTATGTTGCCCACGATGGTCACTTCGAGGCCGTCGAGGATCCAGGTGATCCCCAGTGCCGCGATCACCAGCCAGTGCCAGCGGGCCCACGGTAGCCGGTCCATCCTCGTCGGGACACGACTCTCGACCGTCTCGTGTGCCGTTGCAGCCCCCTCGCTCACCCCACGTCTCCTCTCTGCTCGGCCATTACGGCTCTCACCCACCGCGGCTGCTTGATATGCCGCATTTACCCTCTACCACCGATCGTTAATCCTCGTTCTACACGCTTCACCTAAGTGACCTAACTAACCGCCATCTCTGTTTGCTTATCGTCGCCAGGAGGTATTAATGATGGTTACGCGCCGGGGCGCTGCTGACGACGTTTTTGGATGGTCAGACCGGCGAGGGTACGGACTAGGAGGATGAGATGGGTGATTTCCCGGCGAAGATCCTGGTGGCGACCGACGGCTCCGAGGACGCGATGCTGGCTGCCCGTGCCGCCATCTCGCTGGTCCACGATACCGGCGCGGAGTTGCACGTCGTCCACGTCGGACCGAAGCACGTCTACCCTCCTCCCACCGCCGGCCCCACCCCGCCCACGGGGACTGACCGAGAACTCAGGCAGGAAGCCCAGGGGGTGCTCGACTGGCAGGTGGACGAGATCACCAAGGCGGGGGGAGAGATCACGCAGGCGCACCTGCGCATGGGCCGTCCTGCCGAGGAGATCATGCACCTCAGCGAGGAGTTAGTCGTCGGGCTGATAGTCGTCGGGAATCAGGGGTTGGGCGGGAGGTTCAGCCGGATGAGGCATATCCTCATGGGGAGCGTCTCCGAGAAGGTTTCGCGTTACGCGCGCTGCTCGGTGATGGTGATACGCAAAGACCTCTACGATCGGCCTTCAGCCTGATCTATATCCGATCTGGAGCCAGCGTTCTCGGACGTTCAGCTGAAGCGGGTTGTCCGAAGTCTCGCGATCTCGACGTACTGACGCAGCTGCACGACGGCGCCGTCTGCGTGTCCGCGAAGATGCGCTAGCCGCTCATAGATGGCAACATGTGCAGGTATCATCGGATGGCCCTCTGGCGAGAACGGGTTAAGAAGGAGGCTCCTTATGGATAACGCACGCAAGAGGACGCACGTCCTCCTCATGCCACGCGACCTGATCCACCGCGAGGTCCTCGACCCCAACGACGAGAACATAGGCTACGTCAGGGACCTGCTCATCGACGAGGTCGACTGGAAGGTGCGCTTCCTGCATGCCACGTGGGGAGGGTTCCTGGGTCTCGACGAACACCACTTCTTGATACCGATCGAGGCCGTAAGCTATGTGGGCGGGGGCTTCGTAAAGACCGAGCTGAGCAAGGAGCAGGTACACGGGGGACCGAAGCTAGATCCTAATATCCGTTTGCACCCAGAACTACGTAGCAAGATCTACGAATACTACGGTTATCCGACTCCTGGGTAAGAGAGGGAGTCCCGATCACGCCCGCAGCTAGACTCTTATTCACTGGAGTGCGTGGAAGGGGAATTCTCAGAAGTAGGCATAGCCCCGGTCCAACACCCATGAGCAGACTCAGAGATCAGCCGATCTAGTAGCCTTCAGGAGGCAAGAACAGTCCGGGTTGTTCGGTGATGCCCAGCTGCGCCAAAAGCGACAGCTGATCCCAGTAGCTCCACTCGCGTACGATCTTGCCATCCCTCACCTCGGCAAGCGCCGCCCCCGACACCGTCATACTTCGCCTGGTTGGGGGGATGGTCTGTCCTGTCATGGTAGCCAGCCGTTCGGCGTGGGTGCCGTTCGCTGTCCACTGGATGAGGACGTGATCACCCTCAGCAAGGACGCTAAGCACCTCGAAGTGGATGTCGGGGAAGGCTGTCACGAAGCGCTGGTTGTAGCCTATAGACATGGTCTTGTTCAGTGGGACCGACACACCGGGATGCTCTGCGGTGTAGTCCTCCGCTAGATGCTTGGACCACACACTAAGGTCGCGGGTGTTGAGCGCTTCGACAATGCTCAGCGCGATCTGCTTTTTTTCTTCTGAGGACATAAGAAGTGCCTCCCTTCGTCCGCGTTCCTGGCAAGCTAGCCATGCCCCGCCCCACATGATGACACCGACCGAAGACTGGCGCATCCGAGAAGGGCTTATACACCCAACTGCCGGTAAGAAGTAAGTGCATTCTCAGAACTCTATACTCGGGATACTGCATGGAACGCCGTCTCAAAGCCACACGGCTCGCTCCTCGGCGCCTTATCAAGCCCGGTGAGTGATTCCTACAGCTTGTGGTGATGGATCGATATGCGCGATCGTGAATTCTCCACTGCCACGGTAGAGACTGGGCTCCTAGCACGCAATCTCCTGCATGGGGCTTTGCACTCACCTAGCCCACAGTACCTGAGTTGCATGCCTTCGGCGGAGTGGCGTCCCATGCTACCGACCACGCATGTACTGCAACCGGTACTGCAACCGGGCTAGTACGCGCTGGTACACGATGGACAAACCGATGCCGCCAGATCATCGAAAACCGCCTAAATAAGCGCATATCCCGGACACACCAGGACGCACTAGAACGTACGCAAGCAAACTCGTAATGAGCAGGTCAGCGGTTCGAGTCCGCTCGTCGGCTCTATATTTTGTTGCGATTTGCAGGGAAAACACAAGGGACAAAAAGCGGCGCTGGAAGAGCTACGGGGTCCCGTACTGCAACCCACTACTGCAACGCGTCCTCTAAGCCCCGGCTCGCGCCCTTTTGCAGGGGGTGAAAGTGATGGTCCAAGCTGTACCTTGCTAAGCAGTGCTTAGGCAGGTCGGCGGTTCCCTGGCCGACGCGAGTATCCGGTTTGTAGCCATCTGTAAAGACGAGTCGCGGCCGGAGTTCGAAAGCCTACAGGAAGTGCAAAATCACCATAATGTGAACATAGCCAAGGTGTTCGTCGAATGCCAATCGGAAGTAGAATAAGCACCGGGACCCCTATTCACGGAGAGCCTAGTAGGCGTATTCTACGAACTTCGCCTTGAGGTGGTTGCCGGAAATCGGCCTAGTAGGTGCCAGCTGCACGTTATATGCAATACTTCGCTGCGGGGTATCAGGACTCAAATCTATGCGGCAACGGATTCGACGATTTGAAGACCGAGATGCTGACGCGGTAGTTGACCTCTCGCTGCGAGCGTGGGCGCCGGTCTTCATCTCTCTTGAGGAGACGTTGGGCTCAGAGATTTTCAGGCTACTGTACCCAGACTGGCGAGAGTATCAGCGGCGGACGGTAGAGGACGTCTGCCCCACGAAGAAGGCGCGGGTGTGTGTCGCCGAGGTGGATGGTACCGCCGTCGGCTTCGTGGCGATCGAGGTCTATAATCCCGAGCGCAGCATGGGTCAGATCTCCATGCTGGCCGTCGACCCCGACCACCAGGGCGGCGGCATCGGGACCGCCCTAACCGCGTTCGCCCTCGACAGGCTCAAAGAGGCCGGGATGACGGTAGCGATGGTCAAGACGGGAGGAGAGCCCGGACACGCCGCGGCGCGCCGCACGTAAGAAAAGGCAGGCTACGTCCTCCTTCCGATCGCTAGATACTTCAAGAATCTGTAGCAGATGGTCGACCTTTAGGTCTTCAGAATGCTTGTGGTTGGCTTCCAAGGGATAGAGCATCCCGCCATTTCCGGTTTCGCACGTCTCTCGTGCTCGTTACGTGCTTGACAAGCTCGAATATTCATGTTAGTGTCTACTAACATGAAAGGTGAGAGATCGGAAACCCCGCAGAAACGCCCGTACCGCATGCGCGCCCGTGCCGAGGCCGCCGCTGAGACGGGGCGGCGGATCTTGGAGGCCACCATCGAGCTTCACAGGGAGCGGTTCTTCGACCAGGTATCGCTCGAAGACATCGCCGAGCGGGCTGGGGTTACGGTGCAGACCGTGATCCGTCGCTTCGGCAGCAAGGAGCGGCTAATCGAAGCTGCGGCTGAAGAAGGTAACAGGCGGGTGACTCATCAACGCTACCAAGCCCCGGTTGGCGACATTGAGGGTGCGGTCGAGAACCTCGTGGACCACTATGAGGAGTGGGCCGACAGCGCGTTGCGGTTGCTGGCGCAGGAGGAGCGAGTGCCGGCGTTCCGCTCGGTTACCGACGCGGGTCGCGCTTTCCACTACGATTGGGTGGAGCGCACGTTCGCCCCTCTGCTCGCCAAGCGAACCGGTACGGCGCGCCGACGTCTGTTGGCCGAACTGGTCGCCATCTGCGACGTGTACTTCTGGAAGCTGTTGCGCCGTGACCTGGGTTTGAGCCGCGAGCAGACGGAGCTCGCGATAAGGGAGACGATCCTCGCATTGGAAGGAGAAGCCTGATGGCACGCTACCTGGTGTACACTTCCCCTGCCCGCGGGCACCTCTACCCAATACTGCCGACGCTTGAGGAGTTGCGTCGGCGTGGGCATGAGGTCGTAGTGAGGACGCTCGCCTCGGAGGTCGGGCTGCTTGGTGGGTTGGGCTTTGAGGCGGAGTCCATCGACCCGGCTATAGAGCGTAAGGAGCACGCAGACTGGCGTGCTCGTACTCCCATCGGTGCGCTGCAGGACAACCTGCATGTGTTCTTCGAGCGCGCGCGTCTCGACGGGCCCGATCTGCGCCGGGCGATCGAGGAGGAGCGCTCGGACGTGTTACTCGTCGATATCAACACCTGGGGTGCGGTGGCGGTGGCAGAAACCACCGGAATTCCGTGGGCGACGTGGTGCGCCTACTTCCTGCCAATCCCTTCGCGCGACGCGCCGCCGTTTGGTCTGGGGCTTCCGCCCGCGCGCGGGCCGCTCGGTCGGCTGCGCGATCGCCTGCTTAGCCCCGTGCTGTTTGGGATCTACAATCGCCAGGCTCCGGAACTCGACGCTGTGCGCGCAGAGCTAGGTGCGCCGCCGGTAGGGAGGATAGAGCGTGCCATGCTCAGGGCGCCTCTTATGCTCTACCTGACATCCGAGCCGTTCGAGTACCCGCGCTCGGACTGGCCGTCGAGCGTGCGCATGGTCGGCCCCGGCATCTGGGATCCACCGGCGAAGGCACCCGAGTGGCTTGAGAAGATTAGCCGTCCTCTAGTTCTCGTCACCTGCTCAACAGAGTTCCAGAACGACGGAAAGCTTGTGGGGGCGGCTCTGGAGGGTCTTGCTGGGGAAGATGTCGAAGTCCTGGTGACGACCGCTGGCGTAGATCCTTCATCCTTCACACCACCTCCCAACGCCCGCATCGAGCGCTTCGTGCCGCATAGCCCCGTCCTCGAGCGAGCGTCCTGCGTGGTATGTCACGGGGGCATGGGCATCACCCAGAAGGCGCTTGCGGCTGGCGTGCCGGTGTGCGTCGTGCCGTTCGGACGTGACCAGTTTGATGTCGCCCGGCACGTCCAGGTCGCAGACGCCGGAACCCGGCTGCCCGCAAGTCGCCTGCGACCCGATCGCCTGCGCAAAGCGGTGCGAGAGGCGATGGAGAAGAAGGCCGGAGCAGAGCGCTTAGCCGCCACCTTTGCTGCGGACGGCGGACCGCGCATGGCGGCCGAGGCGCTGGAGGAACTGCTACGAAACCATGTTTCCGGTCCCACTGGGCGGATCTAGAAGCCGACACGGCAAAAGGCTGAAGTCGACGGGAAAGGAGGAAAAGCGATCTGCACTAACCCTACCTGAGCTAGCGAGACACTAAGGAGATCTCGTAAAGATACAAACCTCGGACGCAAGCCGGTCACCACGTCCGGCGAAAGGAGGTCATTCGTAATGAAAACTTGGATGAAAGTGTTGGCCGTTACCGTACTCGTTGCGGTTCCGGCCATGATGTTGGGTCCCGTCATCTGGCCTCCCGCCGAGCTCGGCCCCGAGCCCACCGCGGGACAGTTTCCCTTCTTCCTCCTCCTCGCTGCCTTCGAGGCGCTGACGTTCGGTCTCGGTGTCTCCTTCTTGCTCTTCGGATTCGTACCATTGAAGCGGGCTCTGGGCGGCTCGTCGTGGAGGACGTGGGTCGCGTACCTCGCGGTCGGCTGGTTCCTGGTCTCCTGGTGGCCCCACGACAATATGCACATCCATACCGGCACCGATTTGCAGGGACTCCTCTACATCGAGTACGGCTTTCACGTAACGCTGATGGCGTCCGCCGTAATCCTGGCCTACTCGCTCCTGACGATGCTCAGGCCCGACGAGGCCGGTGTCAGTCCCGTCGGCGCGACGCCCCCGCGCGCGTTCGGTAAGCCCGTGGGACCACGGCGGTAGGGAGCGCGGAAGGTGAGCGCAGGCGGCCGCACGATCTGGTGGTCGGACACGACCCTGCGTGTGGCTGCCGCCCTCTCCTTGCTGGCGGCGATCATTCACCTGTGGGTGATACCAGAACATTTCGAGGAGTGGTGGGGTTACGGAACGTTCTTCGTGGTTGTCGCCCTCGCCCAGGGGTTGTACGCCTTGTGCCTGCTGCGCCGGCCCGGCCGGCCGCTCCTCCTCTTTGGCGTTGCCGGCAACATGACCATCGTGATCCTCTGGCTGGTCACGCGTACTTCGGGGATACCCCTCTTGGGGCCGCACGCCGGCGACGTAGAAGAGGTCGGGGCCCTGGATCTCTTCTGCACGCTCGCGGAGGTTTGCGTCGTCTTCGGGCTCGGAGCGTTGGCGATGAAGGACCTAGTGACGGAGAGCCGCATACAGGTCGCGGTCGTCCTGGCAGTGTCGGCGTTGCTCTTCTGGCACCTCCTGCACCTGCTGGCCGGATCCTCGGCCCACTGATACCGAGCCAGTGCCTCTTGTATCGCGATCGTGATGCAATCACGCCAGATCCGTCCCATACCACCTTGAGGAGAAGATTGCCATGTCAGTCCAGACAGACAACCAAGTCAAACTGAGTGATGGACGTCCCGTAGGATTTGCCGAATACGGCGACCCGATGGGCAAGCCAGTCTTGCACTTTCACGGCTTTCCCAGTTCACGCTTTGAAGGGCATCGTCCGGCAATGGACGAAATTGCCACTCGACTCCATGCCCGCGTGATTGTAGTTGAGCGTCCTGGCATTGGCCTTTCGGACTATAAGCCTTACACCATCGCCAGTTGGCCCAACATCGTGATGGAGTTTGCCGATGCCTTGCGCCTCGACCGCTTTGCCGTGATGGGGGTATCCTCTGGTGGAAAATATGTCGCGGCATGCGCATGGAAGATTCCACAGCGAATAATTGCCGCCGGCATCATCAGCGGTACCTGTCCCTATGACTTGCCAGGAGCTAAAGAGACCCTGAGCAAGAGAGAGGCCCGACTCTATGGACTGGCGTATAAAGCCCCGTGGCTGTTGCGGCTAATGCTGTGGAAGGTTGCGAGGGACGCGCGCAAGAATTTCTCCAGTGTCCTCTCCCTGTTTACGGAGGTATCCGAGCCGGATAAAGTGGCCCTCTCCCAACCCGATGTCCAGCGAATGTTTGGTGAAATGGTAGTTGGGGCATTCGAGCGAGGAACGCGCGGCGTAGCCTTGGATTGGAAGCTCGAAGCGCGTCCATGGGGTTTCTCATTGCGAGAGATTCGCATGCCCGTCCATATCTGGCATGGCGAGCAGGACGAGCTCCTATCTATAGGTCAGGCTCAGATCATGGCGAATGCACTACCCAATGCCCGTGCCAAGTTCTATCCCAACGAAGGCCATATATCCCTAATGATGAACCACTATGAGGAGCTACTCAGCACTATAGTCGGCTGATTTCGGGAAGGAGAGCCTTCTACGGATGTACTGCGGTTAGGGAGGTGGCACCATGAGAGTGCTTGGTGTCGCGAACATGCTGGGAGGAGAAGCATGTCGTTGGAAGAGAACAAGGCCCTCTGTAACCGGGGAGCGGAAGCGATCTTCAGAGGTGACTTCGACGCCATAGATGAGATTTACGCCCCCGATAATTCCCAGCAGCTCAAAGAAATGCTCATCGAGGTACGCCGAGCCTTCCCAGACTTCTATGGCATGAACGTCATTCAGATAGCAGAAGGCGACCTGGTAGTCAACCGTACCGTCTTGCACGGTACCCACCTGGGCGAGTTCCAAGGCCTCACTCCCACCGGTAAGCGAGTGACCGTTGAGGCTCTCTCCATCGATAGGGTGGTCGACGGCAAGATCGTAGAGAGCTGGTCGCACGTGGATCTAGGCGAGTTGTTTCAGCAGCAGCTCAAGCAAGCAGTAGCCGAACGTGAGCGCGTAGAGCAGGAACTTGAGGTGGCGAGAAGCATCCAGCAAGCCTCACTACCTAAGGAGGTCCCCTCCCTGGAAGGCTGGCAGATCTCCCCTTTCTACCGGCCAGCCAGAGAGGTGGGAGGAGACTTCTACGACTTCCACCCCATCTCAGAGGGCCGCCTGGGAGTAGTAGTGGGGGACGCCACGGGCAAGGGTGTGCCAGCAGCGCTTGTGATGTCCACCACCTGTGGCATGTTACAGGCAGTCTCGCGGGCCTTAGGCTCCTTTTCGCCTGGGGAGGTGCTCGAGCAGGTCAACGAGACGTTGTTGGCTCGCATCCCAGCCAACATGTTCGTCACGTGCTTCTATTGCATCCTCGAACCACAGAGCCGGCGCTTGAGATACGCCAACGCTGGCCAAGACCTGCCCTATGTGCGCCGCCTCAGTGG
>DATDKO010000264.1:0-2195 GCA_036519935.1 Rubrobacter sp.
CGACGCCCCTCTCGCCGCGCAAAGGGAGCTTCTCGGCCTGTACAACCTCGCCACGGCTCTCGATCCGGCGCTCGTGGCGCTTACCCGTGCCTGCCCTTTCTACGAAGGAAGGACAGACGGGTTCGCAGCCAGGACGGTCCACTACAGGGGCATACTCGGCTTCGACGGTATCTACGCGGGTCTGCATGAGGTGGGTGGTTTGAGTCCTTACGCGAGCCGTGTGGAGGACCTGGTCGACCAGCAGAGAGCGCGCTACAGGGCCTGGTTTTCGGCGATGGATCTGGCGGGGGTGGAGCTCCGACTCTTCGCGCAGGCGGGGGCAATCTGCACAGGGCTTCGTGGAACCCGGTACGTTTGAGCCACCACGGAACCGTCGAGATCAGGAGCATGGACGCCAACTTCCCCGAGATGGTGCTGGCGGTCTGCGCCCTCATCTGTGGCGCCGCAGAGAGAGTCAGGCACGAACGCCTGGAGGTTAGACCGAGCAGGGGAGTGCTTGCACTCGAGCCCGATGGAGACCTGCTTCACGTGCCGATTTTCTCCTACCTGAACGGCGAACTGCTGGGTGCCGCCGTTACCCGTGGGGTGCTGGATCGGAGGGTCGAAGCTTACGTGGGTTCCGTTATGCGGTTCGCTTCCCCGTACTTGGAGAGTCCAGCACTGGTTGAGCATCTCGGATCTTCGGGAGGCTACAAGACAACCGAATGCGAGATCGTCGAGACGTTCCCCGATCCGGGCGCCTCCTTATCCCGGGAGCAGGGCCTATCGCTGGTGCGAGAAGCCTGCGGCCGCATGGACGAGCAGCTCTCCTCTTTGCGCCGAAAATACGACGAAACGCCACCGGGCGACGAACACGTCCCGGAGACCCCACGCGTGATCTACATCCGAGATTCGTCGACCTTCTTCGCTGAAGGTGCACGCCCAGCAGGTGTGGACGATGCGCAAGCATCGGCGAGAGCGGCGAATGAAAGACCCGCATGAGGACAAGGAGAATCTACTACGCCCACACCGATCGATAGTAGACCAAGAACACGAGGAGGATCCATCTTGTCGCAAGATCATGAACTCCAGCCCGATAACCTCTCCATCCCTGACTACGTTGCCTCGCGCGGTGCCCGTCTGGAAGGGATCCTGGGACTCGTGAGTGACGCGCCGCTGCGTGAGGGAAACCGGCTCGCGCTGCTAAAGAACGGCCCGGACACCTACGACGACTGGCTCGCGGCCATCGCTCGGAGCGTTGGATCCACCTCGACAACTACATCTTCCAGGACGACGAGATCGGCAACAGGTTCGCCGAGGCCCTTTCCGCCAAGGCAGCGGAGGGCGTGCGCGTACTCCACGACTGGTTCGGTTGCATGGACGTGCCCCGCTCCTTCTGGAGGGGCATGCGGGAGGCGGGCGTGCAGGTCGAGGCGGTCAACCCGCCCGCGTCGGGACCGCCGCTAGGTGTTATTCGGCGCGACCACCGCAAGCTGCTCGTCGTGGACGGCGAGTACGCCTCGACGGGCGGCGTGTGCATCGCCGACGGCTGGATGGTCCGCTCCAAGGAGACGGGGCTGCCCTACCGGGACACCGCCCTCAGCGTGAGGGGGCCTGTCGTGGCCGACGTCAACCGCGCCTTCACCAAGCTGTGGGGCGAGTTGGTGGAGAAATTGCCCGACGAGTGCCCTGACCCGAAGGAGATCGAGGCGACGGGGGAGACGCCCGCGCGTCTGGTCGTCCAGGAACCGCGCAGGATGAGGACCCTGCGTATGCTGGAGTTCCTCACGGCCGGGGTGCAGGACCGGCTCTGGGTCACCGACCCCTACTTCCTCTCCCTACCGATCCTCACCCAGTCGCTGATGGCCACGGCGCGCGACGGCGTGGATGTGAGGGTCCTCACGCCGGCCACCAACGACATAGCCTGGATAGGCAGGGCCTCGCGCGCCGGCTACCGGCAGTTTCTTGAGGCGGGGGTCAGGATCTTCGAATACGGTGGCCCCATGATCCACGCTAAAACCCTGGTCGCGGACGGCTGGTGGTCGAAGGTAGGTTCGACGAACCTGAACTTCAGCAGCCTGGTTGCCAACTGGGAGATAGATCTGGTAGTGGAAGAGACGGACTTCGCACAGCAGATGGAAGCGCTGTTCGAGGACGACATCTCCAACAGCCGGGAGGTCCGCCTGGAAGGGTCAGGGCCACACCGAAGGGTACGG
>DATDKO010000265.1:0-5960 GCA_036519935.1 Rubrobacter sp.
GATGCTCTGCGACCGCATCGCGATACTCCGCAAGGGCAGGATCATCGCCACTGACACTCCCCGCAGCATTCTCGAAGAGGGCAGGACCCGGCTTACGGTAGTGCAAGACGGTACCGAGACAGAAGAGACCATCGGCGGGCATCCCAAGGATCTGGCCGCCGCGCTTCGCCCCTATGGTCTGCAACCTGGCGTAACGGCTATCGACGTGGAGACAGACTCGCTGGAGGCGGTCGTGTTGTCCCTGATCGAGAAACAGGAGGTTGGGTAATGCGCCGGACGTCGCTCGTCGCTGGGAGGGTGGTCAGGCAGCTCCTCAGGAACCCGAGGTTCCTCGTGCTCTCCGTGGCTGCCCCGCTCGTGATCGTGTACCTCCTCAAGATCTTCTTCGACACCCTGCCAGAGACCTTCGACGTGGCGCGTTACGCCGTGCCGGTGGCGGCTTTTCTGGTCCACTTTTTGGCCTTCTTGCTCTGCGCCATCTCGCTCGTGCAGGAGAGGACGATGGGCACGATGGAGAGGATGTTCGTAAACGGCTTTCGGCGCACGGAGATAATCGCCGGGTACGTGCTCGGCTTTCTGGGGCTCGCGACCTTCCAGGCGGTCGCCGGGCTCGCCGAGGCGATCTGGCTCTTCGAGCTAGACTACGATGAGGAGACGCTGGTGATGCTGTTCGTGGTGGTGTGGCTTCTGGCCATAGCATCCGTGATGCTAGGCATCTTCATCTCCACGTTCGCCCGCCACGAGGGCCAGGTCTTCCCTTTCGTGCCGCTCATCATACTCCCTTCCGTCTTCCTCTCGGGCCTACTAGTCGATGTAGACGAGTTGCCGACCTGGGCCGATTGGCTGGGTCACGCGTTCCCGCTGTTCTGGGCCAACGATGTGATCCAGGACGTTATCGAATCGGGCTGGACGTTCGAGGACGTGCAGGGGAGCCTCGCCGTGCTCGTAGCCTACAGCGTGGCGCTGCTCCTGCTCGCCTCGCTCACACTGCGGGAGGTCGAGTAGGAAAGGAGAAACGGATGAACGAGCCGGAGAACGGTGCCCCTGGGCTCATACTACCCTTCACCGCGATAGACAGGGGTGCGCTGGCAGTGGCCGGCGGCAAGGCGGCGAACCTCGGCGAGCTAGTCCGGGCTGGATTTCCGGTGCCAGCCGGATTCTGTGTTACCACAGCGGCATACGATCTGGTGGCGGCAGATGCGGGGCTTGAGCCCACGCTTGCCGCGCTGGCCAGGACGCAGCCCGAAGACACAGCGCGTCTGGCTGGGCTCGCCAAGGAGGCGAGATCTTACCTCTCGGATGCAAGCGTTCCCGACTTTCTCGGACAGGCCATCGCGGAAGCATATGAGGGTTTGGGAGACAGCGAGCCCGTTGCTGTGGCCGTTCGTTCCTCGGCCACGGCTGAGGACCTGCCCCAAGCGAGCTTCGCAGGCCAGCAAGACACGTATTTGAACGTGGTCGGCGTCGAGTCCGTGCTCGACGCGGTGCGGCGCTGCTGGGCCTCGCTGTGGACGGACCGCGCCGTCAGCTACCGGGCCACGAACGGGATCGACCAACACAGCGTGCGCCTCGCCGTCGCCGTGCAAAGGATGGTCGAAGCGTCAGTCGCCGGCGTACTGTTTACCGCGAACCCAGTCACGGGGAAGCGCCGTCAGGCTGTCATAGACGCAAGCCCAGGCCTCGGCGAGGCTGTCGTCTCGGGGATGGTCAACCCCGACCACTTCGTCGCGAACACTGCGACCGGAGAGATAGTCGAGCGCCGTCTGGGAGACAAGCGTGTCGCCATCATGGCCGGCTCGAGCGGCGGCACCGAGCGGGTCGAACTCGATGCGGGCGAAGACAGGGCTTCCCTCTCGGACGGTCAGGTCCTGGCACTGGCGAAGCTGGGGGAGCGGGTCGAGGAGCATTATGGGATGCCGCAGGACACGGAGTGGGCGATCGACGATGAGGGTGGGATCTGGCTTCTGCAGGCGCGCCCGATCACGACCCTCTTCCCCCTGCCGGATAGAGCTCCGACGAACGAGGAGGACCTGCGCGTGTACTTCTCCTTCAGCGTCGCCCAGGGCGTCTATCGCCCGCTGACGCCGATGGGTATACAGGCGTTCCGCCTCATAACCTCGGCGCTGGCCACACTGGCAGGCCGTCCACCGCGTAACCCCTACGAAGGCGCGGCCTTCTTCGCCGAGTCCGCCGGACGCATCTTCGCGGACATAACGCCCGTGCTGCGCAGCAAGCAAGGACGCGTGCTCTTCAAGGGGGTTATGCGGAACATGGAGGCACGGACAGTTCCTATCGTCAGGCACCTGGCGGTAGATCCTCGCCTGGCCCCAGTACCGACACCCATTCGGCCCGTCCTCCACGCCATCCTCTCGGTTTTCGTGCGAGGACGCATCCCGCTGCGCGTCGTAGAAGCGCTCGCACGCCCGGAGAAGGCGTGGGCCCGCGCGGCGCGTGTCGAGGCGCAGTTCCGCGCGGCGGACGACGTACCCCCCGATGCCGGGGCCGCCGAGCGCCTCTCCGCCGCCGAGAGGCTGCTGCGTAACGGTCCGCCGGACATGCTGCCCAACGTACCCCCGGTCTTTGCCGCCGGCCTCGGGGCCAATGCTCTCGCCGGAAAGCTACTAGGAGATCTCGCCACCGACGACGAAAGGCGGGTGGCGATGCGCGCGCTCCCGCACAACCCGACGACGGAGATGGACCTGGCGCTCTGGGCGCTCGCCAGAGAGGCGGGTGGAGACCCGGACATCGCCAGAATGTTGAGTGAAACCCCGCCGGAGCGTCTGGCAGAGGACTATCGCAGCGGTTCCCTTCCTCCGAAGCTCCAGACGAGTCTGGCGGATTTCCTACGCCTCTACGGGCATCGCGGGGTGGCGGAGATCGACCTCGGCCTGCCCCGCTGGTCGGAGGACCCGACATACATCATGGGCGTGCTGGCGAACTACCTGCGCCTGGACGACCCGCAAGCAGCCCCCGACGTACAGTTCGGACGGGCGACACGCGAGGCGGAAGAGATGGTCGACGAGTTGACCCGCCGTGCCGCCAGAGAGGGCCGTCTACGAGGGGTACTGGTCGGGTTCCTGCTCGAGCGTGCCAGAGAGCTATCAGGAATGCGGGAGATGCCCAAGTTCTGCATAGTTCTGCTCATGGCACGTGCCAGAGAGCTGCTGTGGAGCGTAGGTGCAGAGCTGGCGGAAGCCGGGCGTCTGGAGGGCGCGGGGGACATCTTCTTCCTCTCCGTGCCAGAGGCGTGGGCTGCCCTGGCAGGCAAAGACCTCCGCCCCGTAGTGCGCAACCGCCGCGCCGTTTACGAGCAGGAGTTGGGGCGCGGACACGTGCCACGCCTCCTCCTCTCCGACGGTACCGAACCGACCGCAGGGACACACCATGCGACCGGGGCGGAGGGTGTCCTGCGCGGCACGCCGGCGTCCGGCGGGGTGGTGACACAGAAGGCGCGTGTGATCCTCGACCCTGGTGAGGCCAGCCTGGAGCCGGGTGAGATCCTGGTAGCACCCTCGACAGACCCTGGTTGGACTCCCCTCTTCCTCACCGCAGGCGGCCTCGTTATGGAGATGGGCGGGCCGATGTCCCACGGCGCCATCGTTGCCCGCGAGTATGGCATCCCGGCCGTCGTCGGCGTCCCTGACGCCACTGAACTCATCGAGACAGGACGGCGGATCACCGTGGACGGGTCTGCCGGGGAGGTCTCCCCCAATCTGGAAGGCACGGGGTCGGCCTGAGATACGTCGCTTTGTAGCGGCCACACGGACGCCCAACTTTACAGCCTGCCAGAGAGCGAGATCCGTCAGTCGTAGCGGACAGGCAGGGAGAAGCGCGGGTCGTCGTGCAGGTCCCAGTACCCTTCGCGCAGCCGCCGGGTCACAGGACCGGGCTCCCCGTTACCCATGGCCTCGCCATCCACCGTCGTGACCGGGATGACCCCGCCCGCGGTGCTCGATAGGAAGACCTCATCGGCGCGCCTGAGCTCGTCGGCCGGGACGGGGCGGGCCTCGAGTTCTATGCCGTGTTCGGCGGCGAGCTCGATTATGGTCTTGCGGGTGATACCTTCGAGGACACCGCTGTCAGGGGTGGAGATAGCACCGTTGGCCACGACGAAGACGTTGAAACCAGGTCCTTCGACAACGTTATCCTCAGCGTCGACCAGAATCACCGTCTCCCCACCGCGCTCGTAGGCTTCGAGGAGTCCGGTCTCGAGGTCGAGCCAGTGGTAGTTCTTGACGGTCGGGTCCACCGACTCTGGCGCTATGCGCTGCTTACTGCCGATTACGGCGTGCAGCCCCCGCTCTTGCTTCTCCGGGTCTGCGATCCAGATGAACGGTATGACGAAGGCGTAGAAGCGGTTCTGGCAGTCGCGCGGGTCGCGTGAGCCGGGTCTTGGGATTCCGCGGGTGCAGATGATCTCGGCGTAGGCGTCGCGCAGCCCGCTCAGGCGCACGCACTCGACGAGGATGTCCCTGATCTCACCCCGGTCGTACGGCGGGTTCAGACGCAAGTGTTCCATCGAGCGCTCGAAGCGGTCGAGGTGATCCTCGAGGCGGAAGAAGCTGCCGCGCCAGACGTGGGCCACGTCATAGGTCGCGTCCGAGCGCAGGAATCCCCAGTCGAGGATCGGGACGCGCGCCTCCGCGACGGGTACGAACCGCCCAACGACGAAGGCCGCGCCGTCCGCGTAAGACCCGTGATCCTTAGCCTCTTTCGCGTCCTTCTCTATCTTCTCTATGTCCATGTTTACCTCACTCTAAGCTCCTGGCCATCTTGCGACAACTACGAGTAGTTGTCCAGCGACGCAGGGCTAGAGCGCTCCAAAGTCGGGCAGATCTCGCTTTCGCGCCCTCTGTGTGAACGCTTTTATTTGCGGTGTATAGGGCTAGCCGGTAAGCTACGTTGGCGCGGAGAAGGGCATTTCTCTGCGCACGACGTAACTACAGACTTCTCTGCATCCTGCGAAGCTAGGAGAACGGGGTATATGTACAAAGAGATCTACGTCCCGGTAGACAACTCGGACTACTCCAATCAGGCGTGCGTCATCGGCGTCGACGTGGCGCGGCAGTTCGGGGGCAGGGTCGCTGGGTGCCACGCCTACGCCGCCAAGATGCACGACGTCCGTTTCCGTCAGATGGAGAGCGGGCTCCCCGAGGAGTTCCGCGACGAGGACGAGATGAAGCGCCAGCGCAAGATCCACGACCAGCTTATCACCAAAGGCCTGGAGATCATCACCGACTCCTACATCGACGTGCTGGAGCCCCTGTGCGAGAAGTACGATGTTGAGCTCGTGAGGCGCTCCCTCGAAGGCAAGAACTTCAAGGTCATCGTAGAAGACGTCAACCAGAACGACTTCGACCTCGTGGTAATGGGCGCGATGGGCATGGCCGCCGTCAAGGACACGGTACTCGGCACCGTCACCGAGCGCGTCGTAAGGCGCTTGGAGAAGGCCGACACCCTGATCGTCAAGGACCTCGACCGTAGCCCCTTCGAGCACATCGTCGTCGCCGTGGACGGCTCGGCCAAGTCGCTCGGCGGCCTCAAGAGGGCTATAGAGTTCGCGCGGGAGTTCGGCGGAACGGTCGAAGCCATAAGTGTCTTCGACCCTTACTTCCACTACGCGATGTTCCACTCTATTGCGGGCGTTCTCTCCAGCAAGGCGCAGAAGGTCTTCCGCTTTAAAGAGCAGGAGAAGCTGCACGAGGAGATCATCGACTCGGGACTGGCCAAGATCTACACGGCACACCTGGAGATAGCGAAGAAGATAGCCGAGGATGAGGGCGTCGAGTTGAAGACGACCCTTCTGGCCGGCAAGCCGTTCGAGCAGACGTACAAGTACGTCAACGAGGTCGACCCGACGATGGTCGTGATGGGCCGCATCGGCTACCACTCCGACGACGAGATGGACATCGGCGGCAACACCGAGAACATGATGCGCTACCTGCCTACGAACGTCCTCA
>DATDKO010000266.1:0-6714 GCA_036519935.1 Rubrobacter sp.
CCATACGACCCGTTGGACCAGAACCTTCCCGAGAAGTTTGACGGGCCGAGCCTGGCGCACCCGTTCGGTCAGGACGAGCTCGGCCGCGACATCCTCTCGCGCGTGATCTACGGCGCCAGGATCTCGCTGACCGCGGGCCTCGCCGCCGTGGTCCTAGCGACGGCCGCTGGTACCCTCATCGGGGTCGTCGCGGGCTACTTCGGGAGCTACACTGACTCGGGCCTGATGCGGCTCATGGACGTGATACTGGCCTTCCCCAGCATCCTGCTCGCCATCATGATCGTGAGCATCCTCGGTCCCTCCCTGGTTAACGCGATGCTGGCCATAGGTATCGTTTTCGTGCCCCAGATCGCGCGCGTGGTGCGTTCGGCCGTGATCAGCGTTAGAGAAAGGGACTTCATAGAGGCAGAGCGGGCCCTCGGTGCACCGAACTCACAGATCATCTTCTCGGGCGTGCTCCCCAACTGCATGGCCCCCCTGATCGTGCAGGCCACCCTTACACTCGCGACGGCCATCCTCGACGTCGCCGCGCTCTCTTTCCTCGGCCTCGGCGCCCGCGCCCCGACCCCAGAGTGGGGCGCGATGCTGACCGACGCCTTCCGCAGCGGCTTCGGCGTCTTCGTCCAGGGCCAGCACGCCATTATCTTCCCCGGCATCGCCATAGCCCTCTGCGTCCTCTCCGTGAACTTTATCGGGGACGGACTGCGCGATGCCCTGGACCCCCGCCGCAGGATATAGCTGGCGAGTATCGGCCTCGCGAACTCTCGTTAACGCTCTGTGTTGTTTTGTTGCGCGGGGGCTGTATCATGTTCTTTCGTGAGATCCGAACGCTACGAGTCGTGGACCCGAGAACGCAAGAGTACGCGTTACTTCAGGTCCATGTGGTGGCCGGACCGCAGCCTGCTCGTGCTGATCGGTCTGGCCCTGATCCTGCTCTCGGCGGGGCTCGTGTTCCTCGATGTCAAGAGGGCCGGAGAAGAGGCCGGCGCCTCGCCGCCGAAGAAGGACGTGACCATGAAACTGTCCATCCCGAGCATGCAGCACGTGGATAACGTGCCCGTCTACACCGCTTCTGCACGCAACCAGCCGGCTTTGCGCAACGGGACGCTGCACCTCGCTGGAACGGGATTCCCCTGGCAGCGGGAGGCGAACGTCTACATTGCGGGCCACAGGCTGGGCTACCCGCGCACGAAGAGCTTTCTGGTGTTCTGGGATCTGAACAGGTTGAGAATGGGGCGGAGGGTGGTGCTCACGGACTCGGAGGGCGAGAGATACATCTACAGGGTCTACGACCGTTTCGTGCTTGGCCCGGACGATGCCTCAGCCACAAAGCCCGTAGCGGGGAAAAACGTAGTCAGCCTCCAGACTTGCACGCTACCGAACTACACGGACCGCCTGATCGTACGCGCCGAACTCCAGAGAATCGTGCAGGGTCCGGCGCCTCGACCACTGGCAAACAAACCTTCGTAAGGGCCCTTCGTGTAAGGACGGTTCGCGAAGCGCCCCTACGCCTTGCGCGCCCTTAGCGAATACATGAGCGGGATCCTTGGCGTGCCCTCTGGCAGGCGGTAGGTATCGAACCCTGACTTCTCCAGGATGGGCCATCTGGGAGATGTCGTGTAGTCGTACTCGTGCAGCAGTTCGATGTTCAGCCCAGCAGCGCTCACCGCGCTTACTACGTCGCCCAGAGTGTGGTTCCATTCGTAAGTCAGGTTGTTCGACGTCTCGGCGTCGAAGTCGGCGTAGGTGCCTGACTCGTCCCACACCCGGGGATTCTCGTCCTGGAAGTAATCGTACTCTACGCTGAGGTCTTCATCTCCGAAGATGTCGGTGAAAGGGTGGAACTCCGTGAGGTACAGTAAGCCGCCGGGCTTGAGGAGATCCGCGACCACCTCTGCCCATCGTCCGATGTCAGGGAGCCAGATGATCGCGCCTCGGCTCGTGTAGACGATATCGAAAGAGAGGCCGCCCGTGGCGTCCACGGCATCGTAGACGTCCGAGTGCACGAACGTGGCTTCCAGCCCCATTTCCGAGGCCAGCCCGCGGGCCGCCTCTACGGCGGGGGCCGAGAAATCCAGGCCCGCAACGCGGGCGCCGCGGCGGGCCCAGCTCAGGGTATCGATCCCGAAGTGGCACTGGAGGTGCAGCAACTCCTTGCCAGTCACGTCGCCGATCTCGTCTATCTCGAAGGGTTGCAGGCGCTCCTGGCCGCCCTTGAAAGAAGCTACATCGTAGTACTCTCCCGAGACGTGGATAGGAACACGCTCATCCCAATTGGCCCTGTTCGCCTCCCTCCACTCCTCGCGCCATTCACCCATTGCTCTCCTCTCAGAGGTTCTCTATCGGTACTGGCTCGACCGGATCAGCGAGCTCGAAGCCCAAGACCCGCGAGTAGAAATATAGCTCGCCGTCCAGGGCCCGCTTGATGTTCTCGGCCCGCCTGAAGCCGTGTTGCTCGCCCTCGAAGGGTACGTAGGAGACAGGGAGCCCCTTCTCCCTGAGGGCGGCGAACATCCTCTCGGCCTGCTCTTTGGGCACCACCTCATCCTCGAGGCCCTGGAAGAAGATCACCGGGCAGGAGAGTTGTCCGGTGGAGTGGATCGGCGAGCGTTCCACGTAGAGGTCAGCCCGCCCGGGGTAGGGCCCGATCAGCCTGTCGAGGTAACGCGACTCGAACTTGTGGGTCTCCCTGGCCAGGGCCTCGACGTCGCTTACGCCGAAATGGCTCGCGCCGGCGGCGAACGTATCCCTGAACGCGAGCGCGCAGAGCGTCGTGTAGCCGCCCGCGCTGCCGCCGGTGATCATCAGCCGTTCGTCGTCCACGAGACCTCGCTCAGCCAGGTAGACCGCTCCGTTGGCGCAGTCGTCGACGTCGACGACACGCCACGCCCCTTCGAGGTGTCGACGGTATTCCCGCCCGTAGCCCGTGCTCCCGCCGTAGTTCACGTCGAGCACGGCGATGCCGCGGCTGGTCCAGTATTGGATCCCCGGATCGAGGGCCGTAGTCGACGCCGCCGTCGGACCCCCGTGGCTCATTACGAGGAGCGGGGGGAGTTCACCATCCGGGGCCGTGTATGCCCTGTTTTTCGGCGGGTAGAAGAAAGCATGCGCCGTCCGGCCGTTCTCGCTGGGGTACTCGACAGGCTCGGGGACGGAGAGGTAGCCGGGGTCAATCTCCAGGTCGCCCGAGCGTCGCAGGACCTCGTGCAGCCCGGAAGAAGGGTCCAACCTCACTATGCACGCTGCCTCCGTAGGCGAGCTGCCGCGGAAGACCACACCGCCGGCGTCATCAGCACGCACGCATGCGATGCTCGAGTACGGCGTCTCCAACGGTTCGAGCTCTCCGCTCTCCGTGTCGAGGATGGCGAGGTGCGAGTTCCCGCGCTCCGAGTACGAGCAAACGATGCGCCCCGGCGAGACGAATGCGTAGGTAGACATCCCGAATGCCCACTGCGGCAGGCCGAACTCCGCCTCCTTCTCGCAGAGCGGCTCGACACGTCCCTCACGCCGGCGGTATAGGTTCCACCAGCCCGTCCTGTCCGAGACGAAGTGGAGCGTGCCTCCTGGAGACAACTCCGGCTGGAAAATGGATTCATCCTGGCCGCCGGCGATCTGCTCGACGTTCTCGGGGAACCCGTCAGCGCCGAGATCGCAGCCCATTAGCTCCGTACCGTCCCAGGGCATGTTCGGATGATTCCACGTCAGCCACACCAGACGCTGGCCATCGGGGCTCAGGCGAGGCGAGGAGTAGAAATCGTTGCCCGAGACGAGCACGCGTTCCTCCCCACTTGCCAGGTCTATGCCGACTATCTCGTTTACGGGTTCGTACCCGGCGTGGTCCTCCCTTACGGCGATGAGGCGGCGGTCTCGATCTACGACCATGTCGGCGTATCGTCTGCCGGCATCCGGCGTGAGCGGCGCCGGTTCGCCGTCAGGGGTCCGGCGGTAGATCCTCTGGTCGGCGAAGTTCGAGAAGTAGACCGTGCCTCCGTCGACGGTGAAGCCGCCTCCGCCGTATTCGTGCACCCGCGTGCGCGCGTCGAAAGGCTGCGGCGTAACGTCCTCGGTTCGTCCGTCCGGGGTCAGGAGCACGACGACGTTGCGCCCGCCCTCGCCGGGCCGGCTCTCCAGCCAGTACACGTCCCTACCATCGATCACTACTTCCGCCAGCCCCACTACGCCCCTGACGATCAAGTCAGAGGAGATCGGAGACCTCCAGGAACCGTATGGCGCGACTCCACGTTCGGACATCGTTCGGCTCCTCCGCGTTACCCTTCGGCGTTTCTCAGTCGGAGGACTCGAAGACCAGCCACGAGCCCTTGAGCCCCTCGCTTATCGTCTCGCCCCCCCTGCGGGGTACCACGCTCACGAGCCGATGGCCCTCGCGTACGAAGTCCTGGAGCGTCTCCTCCACCTCCGTGCGGTGCAGAACGAAGACCACCCGATGTTCCTTGGTGAGCTCCTCGATGGACTCGCGTCGCGTCTCTTCCGCCCCTACGGCTTCCGCCAGCAGCCGCTCCCGCTCGGCTGCCTCGGCCCACAGCCGGCTCCGGCTCGCGTCGGCCTCGGCCTGGAGGGCGGCCTCCCGCTTGCGCCAATCTTCCACGCGCTCCTCGATCCTGTGCAGTATCCGCTCTATGGGGGACCCGCGGTGCTCGCCCATCACCAGCCTCCTCTATCCGTGTGCCCGAGTGTTACTCACTCTACCCCTGTTTCGTCCGACTTGCCTGATTTCATAATGACTCGGGACACTTACAGGGATTACGCCTTGAGCCGGTAGCCTGTCTTGAAGATCCACCACACCGCAGTCAGGCACAAGACCAGGAAGAGGACCGTCATGGTCACGCTCAAGCCCACGCTTACGTCTGCGGTCCCGTAGAAGCTCCACCGGAAGCAGCTGATCAGGTAGACCACCGGATTGAAGAGGGTAACCGTCTGCCAGAACGGCGGCAACATCTCCACGGAGTAGAAGCTGCCGCCGAGGAAGATCAAAGGCGTGATGATAAGGAGAGGCACGAGCTGGAGCTTCTCGATGTCGCCGGCCCAGATGCCGAGGATAAAACCGAAGAGGCTGAAGGTGAAGGCCGTGAGCACGAGGAACACGATCATCAACAGCGGGTGCGCGACTTCCAGAGGTACGAACAGGCCCGCCGTGGCCAGGATGATCAGGCCGAGGATGACCGACTTGGTAGCGGCCGCCCCGACGTAGCCGATGACTACCTCGATGTACGAGACGGGGGCCGACAGGAGTTCGTAGATCGTACCCGTGAACTTGGGAAAGAAGATGCCGAACGACGCGTTGGAGATGCTCTGCGTCAGCAACGTCAGCATGATCAGACCGGGCACGATAAAGGCGCCGTAGGTGATCCCGCCGATGTCTGTGATGCGTGAGCCGATCGCCGAGCCGAAGACGACGAAGTACAGCGACGTCGAGATTACGGGCGAGACGATGCTCTGCAAAAGCGTGCGAAAAGTCCTCGCCATCTCGAACTTGTATATCGCGCGAATAGCGTAGAAGTTCACCACTACTCCCTTACCAAATCGACGAAAATCTCTTCCAGTGAGCTCTGTTTAGTCTGTAGATCCTCGAACTTGACGCCCGCTACGTCCAGGTCGGCGAGAAGGTCGGCTATGTCCGTTCGTCCTGCCTGTGAATCGTATGTGTAGACCAACTCGCTACCGTCCGCCACGAGTTCCAGGCCGTAGCGAGCGAGTCCCTCAGGGATCTCGTCGAGCTTTTCGTACAATTGCAGCGTGAGTTGCTTCTGACCCAGCTTGCGCATAAGCTCTGCCTTCTCTTCTACCAGGATCATCTCTCCCTTGTGGATCACCCCTACCCGGTCGGCCATCTCTTCGGCCTCGTCGATGTAATGGGTGGTCAGGACTATAGTCACGCCGTTTTCGCGAAGCCGGCGCACCATCCGCCACATGTCTTTTCTCAACTCGACGTCGACGCCCGCCGTCGGCTCGTCGAGAAAGAGGATCTTCGGCTCGTGCGAGAGGGCTTTGGCGATCATGACCCTGCGCTTCATGCCTCCTGAGAGCGTCATGATCTTGTTGTCTTTCTTGTCCCACAGGGAGAGCTGCCTGAGCACTTTCTCGATGTAGTCGGGGTCCGGCCTTTTGCCGAAGAGTCCCCTGCTGAAGTTACATGTGTCCCAGACGGTCTCGAACACGTCGGTCGTGAGCTCCTGCGGGACGAGCCCGATCAGGGACCTGGCCGCCCGGTAGTCCGTGATGATGTCGTGACCGTTGGCCAGAATCCTGCCCTGACTCGGGTTGACAATACCGCAGATGATATTGATCAGGGTCGTCTTCCCCGCGCCGTTCGGACCTAGAAGGGCGAAGATCTCTCCCCTGCGGATGTCCAGGTTGATCTCCTTGAGCGCCCGGAAGCCGGAGGCGTAGGTCTTGTCGAGGTTGGATACGGAGATAACGGGCTGCAAGATCATGAACCTGTCACTGTGACGTGAAGAACCTGGTCAATCCAAATCTCCTCCGCCGGTAGCTTGTGTGCCCCCATGGTCGCAAGGATACGGGGCCACCGCGCCATTCGAAAGGACGATTTTTATCATGTACCTTCCTACAGGTCACCTGATCAGCACCGCAGAGGATACCTCAGAAGCCCCAGGATGGCCCGGGGACGAGTTGTAGCCTACGGTCTGCATGTAGTTGGGGTGTACGCCGGGCGGGACAGGCACACCGACCAGGGCC
>DATDKO010000267.1:0-6222 GCA_036519935.1 Rubrobacter sp.
CTGATTTGAGGTCTCCTTCGGTATGGGCTCGAACCGGTAGCCGACGCCCTTGATACTGTGGATGTAGGAGTAGTCAGAAGGTGCCTCTACGCAGGTCCTGATGCGGCTGATGTTCACGTCCACCGTGCGGCTGGAGGTCCCCCGCCACGTCGCTCCCGCACGTCGGATCAGCTCTCGGCGACTCACAGGCACCCCCGAGGACTGCGCCAAGGCTATTAGTAGGCGGAACTCCTGCGGTCGCAGGTCTACCCACTCGCCCTTTACCCGGGTTGCGTAGTTCTTCGCATCCAGCCAGAGGTCTCCAGGTTGTAGGATTCGCTGGTTGCCGGCGGCCCGGCGGCTACGCAGGTGCGTCCGCACTCGGGCCAGCAGCACCTCGGGGGAGAAGCGCCTCGCCACGTAGTCGTCGGCGCCAGCTTCCAGGCTTCGGACCTCATCCTCTTCAGATCCGTCGCCCAGCACGAAGATCACGGCCGTGCGGTTTTTGGCCCGGACCTGATTGTAGACCGAGAACTTGTCCACTCCCGGCAGCATTAGATCGAGTAGCACGACATCAGGTTGCCAGGAGGAGCCCGCGATCTGCAACGCTTCCTGCCCATCAGTGGCAGTCATGACGTCGAATCCCTCGTGCTCTAGCCAACCCACGACGGAGAAGCCTTCGGCGACGCTTTCCGCCGCAAGGAGCAACCTGTGCGACTCTCCGGTCGAGTGCTTTTCTGCCATATCGACCAAAGTATGCAGACTCGGCGCCCGTAGTCTCAAGGCTCATCGATGCATGAAACAAAGATTTGACGTGATTTTAACCCGCGTGTAACCCAAGGCAGAAACTCTTGCCCTACTATTGAAGTGGGCCAAAGTTGGCCCTCAAGACATGTGTTCCAGTAACGGAGGGAGTGTACAGGTTGAGTAGAACCGGGCGTTTGAAAATGTTCGTGGTGGCTGGCCTCATTGTGACTCTATCGCTAGTCCTAGCGGGTTGCGGGGGCGGTGCCAGCGGACAACAGAATAGTGGTGGCGGCGAGCCGGTCACCGGTGAGATCCGCATCGAGGGGTCCAGCACCGTTTACCCGATCACCCAGGCCGCGGCAGAGCTTTTCCGGGAAGAGAACCCCGACGCGCGCATCGAGGTCGGCGGTGCGGGAACGAGCGACGGCTTCGAGGCCTTCTGCCAGGGCGACACCCAGATCTCGGACGCTTCCAGGCCCATAGACGTGGCCGAGGAGGTGCCTGTGTGCAAGGAGAACGGAGTCGAGTACATCGAGATCCCCATCGCCTACGACGGCATATCGGTCGTCGTCAACAAGCAGGGCAACAATTGGGCGACGGACATCACGAGTGAGGAGCTCAAGAAGATCTGGGAGCCTTCCGCCGAAGGCAAGATCACGACGTGGAACCAGGTGCGTTCCGATTGGCCGGATAAGCCGCTGGACCTCTATGGTCCCGGCACCGAGTCGGGCACCTACGAGTTCTTCAACGGGACCATCGTGGCAAACGAGGAAGAGGTTAGCCGCCAGTCCGACGTCGAGATGAGCGAGGACGACAACGTGCTCGTGCAGGGTGTCTCCGGCGACGCGAACGCGCTGGGCTACTTCGGCTACTCGTACTACGAGAACAACCTGGATACTCTGAAGGCGCTGGCGGTGGACGGTGTCAAGCCCACCGAGGACTCCATCCGCTCCGGCGAGTACCTGCTCTCCCGCCCGCTGTTCATTTACGTGAGCGCCGATGCGCTGAAGAACGACAAGGCCGTAAAGCCTTTCGTGGACTTCTACCTTGCGCCGCAGAACCTCGACCGGCTCGTAAAGGCGGCGAAGTACGTGACGATACCGGCCAGCCTTGAGGACGAGGCTCGGGCGCAGTACGAGGACCGCACCACAGGTACGGTGTACAACAAGGATGGCGAGCCGCAAGGCGGCGACCTGGAGACGGCACTCAAGCAATCGCAGTAACCGTTTGTGCTGGAAGGGTTTGCTTGTAACATACGGGGGTCGGCTTCCAAGCCGGCTCCTGTATTCGTAATCACTAGATTTCGGAGGGTTTCGTTGGCTATTAGAGCGGAAGGGACGAGGTCCGGAGCGGACGTCTGGAAGCGCAACAGCCGCACCAGGGAGGCCAGGGAGCGCATCATAAAGGTCTTTCTCACGGCCTGCGCGTACCTGTCGATCTTCACTACGTTCGGGATCGTTATCGTGCTCTTCGAGGAGACCTCGCGGTTTTTCCTGGAGGTCTCCCCGGTGGAGTTTCTTACCTCGACGCGATGGGCGCCGCCGCAGGGAGATTTCGGTGTCTTACCGCTCGTCTACGGCACGCTGATGGCGACCATCATCGCCATAGCCGTAGCGCTTCCGATAGGCTTGCTCACGGCTATTTACCTCAGCGAGTACGCCCCGCGGGCATTGCGGCGGTGGCTCAAGCCGGCGCTTGAGATCCTCGCCGGCGTGCCAACGGTGGTCTATGGATACTTCGCCCTGACGTTCATCACGCCGCTTTTCAGGGACAGCCTCTTTTCTGGCATAGAGTCCTTCAACGCGATCTCCGCCGGACTCATTATGGGCGTAATGATCATCCCTACGGTGGCCTCGGTCAGCGAGGACGCCATCTACGCGGTGCCGTTCTCTCTTAGGGAAGGCGCCTACGCGCTCGGCGCGACCAGGCGCGAGACGGCGACGAAGGTCGTCGTGCCTGCGGCGCTCTCGGGGATCGCGGCTGCCGTGATCCTGGGTATCTCGCGCGCCATCGGGGAGACGATGATAGTGACCATCGCGATGGGAGCCCAGGCGAACTGGCTCGGAAGTCCTCTCGAAGGTATGCAGGCGATGACGGCGTACATCGTTCAGGTAGTAGGCGGGGAGACGCCACGCGGTTCGATAACCTACGAGTCCATATTCGCGGTGGGGTCGGCATTGTTCCTAATGACCCTGACCCTCAACCTCGCGAGTTACTGGTTCGTCCGGCGATACAGGGAGACTTACTAATGTCCCAGAGCAGCACGAAAGCGGAGCGGCAAGAAGGCGGCCCCGGAGGACCGGATTTCAAAGCGGCCATGGCCACCCGGTACGGTCTGGACAGGGCCTTCACCGTGCTCGTTACGGTGGCTGCGCTCGTGGGCGTCGCCGTCCTTGTGGTGCTGCTGGTGGACGTGATCCAGGATGGATCAGGGATGCTGAGCCTGGAGTTCCTGACGAGCTTCCCGTCGCAGGTCTTCCCCGAGAACGGGGGCATCTACCCCGCGCTGATCGGGTCATTGTGGCTGCTCGGGTTGACGGGTCTGATAAGCGTGCCTCTGGGGCTTGGGGCCGCGGTGTACCTCGAGGAATACGCTGAGGACACGCGCATCAACCGGATAATCGAGATCAACATCTCCAACCTCGCAGGGGTTCCTTCGGTGATCTACGGTTTGCTTGGCCTGGGCATCTTCGTAGAGCTCCTGGCGCCGGTAACGGGCGGCGGGAGCGTGCTCACCGGCGCGCTAACGCTGAGTCTGCTCATCCTGCCGGTCATCATCGTCGCCACCAGGGAAGCGCTACGGGCTATCCCAGGCTCGATCAGGGAGGGCGGCTACGCGCTCGGGGCGACGCGGTGGGAGGTGATCTGGAGCCACCTGCTCCCGATGGCGTTGCCTGGCGCTCTTACGGGCATCATCCTGGCGCTCTCGCGGGCTATCGGCGAGGCGGCCCCTATCCTGGTCGTCGGGGTCTCGCTGTACCAGACGTACGCCACCGCCGGTCCGTTCGACGGCTACATGGCGCTGCCCACCCAGATCTACGACTGGATCAGCCGCCCGCAGCAGATCTTCCAGGACTCTGCCGCGGCCGGCATAGTGGTGGCCATGACGGTGCTGCTGCTGGCTAACTCGTTCGCGATCTGGCTGCGCAACAGGTACCAGCAGCGTTCGTAGTGGCGGGTTACCCGAAAGGAAGGTGTTAGCCTAGTGGAGACTGAGAAGATCGGGAGGGAGCGGAAGGTGTCCGAAGTGTCGAGGGAACAGCGCGACGAGAGGCAGAAGGACGATGGCGCACCCTCCGGCGACGGTCTGACCCTGGGCATGAAGATCCGGGACCTCTCGGCGTTCTACGGCTCCTTCAAGGCCGTCACGGACGTGAGCATAGATGTCCAGGCCAACAAGGTGACGGCGCTCATCGGGCCTTCGGGGTGCGGCAAGAGCACCTTCATTCGTTGTTTGAACCGGATGCACGAGGTGATCCCCGGCGCGCGCGCAGAAGGACACGTGATGCTCGGCGAGCAGGACATCTACGCCAAGACCTCGGACCCGGTAATCATCCGGCGCCGCGTAGGGATGGTCTTCCAGAAGCCCAACCCGTTCTCCAAGTCTATCTACGAGACCGTGGCGTGGGGGGCCAGGATCAACGGCTACCGCGGCGACATGGACGAGTTGGTCGAGCGCTCCCTCAAGCGTGCCGCCCTCTGGGAAGAGGTCAAAGACCGCCTCAAGGAGAGCGGGCACGGTATCTCCGGCGGCCAGCAGCAGCGTCTTTGCATCGCGCGCACCCTGGCGGTGGAGCCGGAGGTGATCCTGATGGACGAGCCCGCGAGCGCCCTCGACCCCGTCTCGACCCAGAAGATCGAGGACACCATGGACCAGCTGAAGCAGAGCTACACGGTGGTGATCGTGACGCACAACATGCAGCAGGCGGCGCGCATCTCGGACTACACGGGATTCTTCTACATCGAGAACATGGGCGACCCTGGCCGGCTCTGGGAGTTCGACGAGACGGAGAAGATGTTCTCGAACCCCGAGCGCAAGGAGACGGAGGACTACGTAACCGGACGGTTCGGCTAGAAGATGCCACGGGAGACTTTTCAGCAAGAGCTCGACGGGCTGACCTCGGACCTCCTCGACCTCGGGAGGGAGGTCGAGGCCTCTCTGGAGAACATGGTGAGGGCGATGGAGAGCCGCGACGCCGACGTAGCGCGCCAGGAGCTAGGGGTGGACATCCACTATAAGACGACGGGGATGGACATCGAAAGGGAGTGCATGATCCTGCAGGCCCGCCAGGCCCCCGTCGCCCGCGACCTCAGGCTGCTCTACACCGTGCAGTCGGTGACGAACCACCTCGTCAGGTCAGGAACCCTCTGCGAGCACATCTGCCACGCAATCGTGGACACTGAAGGGTGCGAGCGTGACGAGGACCTGGAGGCTGCCCTCGTTGAGATGGCCAGGACGGCGCGCAACGTATTCAACGAGGGTCTCGACGTGTTCGAGAACCGCGACATCGATAGGGCCCGCGACCTCCAGGCGAAGGACGACAAGGTGGACCTCCTCTACTCAGAAGCCATGAACCTCATAGCCAACCCGTCTGAGCGGGGAGGCGGTGCGCCTGAGTGGCGGATGCGTGCGGCCCTGACGGTTCACTACCTGGAGCGCATCTCCGACCACGGCGTGGACGTCGGCGGGAGCGCCGTCTTCCTGGTTACCGGGCAGCGGATAGAGGACGCCATGCAACAGTACCTCGACCGCGACATGGGCGGGGAGTAACACAGACACCCGCTCGCCCCTTGTTTTCGGCCGGACGAGTAGGAGAAGCATGGTTTGAGCGTGGCGGACAGGCCTCGCCCAAAGTTCTCCGGCGCATAGCCGAAGCGACGCTTAGAGGCTGCGCGAAAAGGCGGGTAACGAATGAGTCAATAAACCCCGGAGAGGCGGTTTGATCGTTAGAAGGAGGGTCAAGTACGACAAATTGCCAGCCTATCCGCGCAAGCTCTTAGTAGCAAATCGACGCGACTGCACCAAATCTCAACAGAAACGAAGAAATTCTCCGCCTCCTCCTCAACAGGCTAATTCGGGCTGGGTGAGAGTTTAAGCGGGTCGAGTTGCGAGCGGTGTCAAGTAAAAAGCAAGAAGTACATCTAACCACCCTCCCCGACGGCTCCAAGTGCTTACGGGCCGATTTCTGGGAACGCGCTCGGCTAAGTTATGCGCACTGTGAGTTCCGTTTTCATGCAGAACGATGAATTTCGTGGCACCCATTTTCTGAGAACCCTTTTAGCCGAACTTCCGAGAACCCCGTCAAGGCGAGTTCGAAGAACTCCCCAAGGGCGCACCGCGGAAGCACCTCTTCTACGCGTTGAGCAGATAACCCTGACTTGGGCAGATGGGGCGCGAGCTGCCCACTCCTGCCCCTGGAGCGCTCGTGCCAAATGTGGTGTACCTCCAGCGCCACACTACCACGGGGTCCGTTCCGCCAAATCCGCCGGCAGCGA
>DATDKO010000268.1:0-5253 GCA_036519935.1 Rubrobacter sp.
TCTCGACGAGCACTTGCTGGGCTTCGGCGATCCCGAGCTCCCACGGCAGCCCCGCGTGCTTTATGGAAGAGAGCGGGGAGGCTCCCGTCCCGCCGTCGTGACCCGAGATGGTTATATGGTCGGCCTTCGCTTTGGCTACGCCTGCCGCGACCGTCCCGACCCCGACCTCGGCGACGAGCTTCACGCTTACCCTGGCCCGTGGGTTGGCGTTCTTCAGGTCGTGGATGAGCTGCGCGAGGTCCTCTATCGAGTAGATATCGTGGTGGGGCGGCGGTGAGATCAGACCCACGCCAGGCGTGGAGTACCGTATCTTCGCTATGTACTCGCTGATCTTGTATCCGGGCAACTGGCCGCCCTCGCCCGGCTTGGACCCCTGGGCCATCTTGATCTGCAATTGGTCCGCGTTGACCAGGTACTCGGTCGTGACGCCGAAGCGGCCGCTGGCAACCTGTTTTATGGCGCTGCGACGGCTATCGCCGTTCGCGTCCGGCGTGAAGCGCTTGGGGTCCTCGCCGCCCTCACCAGTGTTGGACTTGCCGCCTATGCGGTTCATCGCGATGGCGAGGGTCTCGTGCGCCTCCTTGGAGAGGGAGCCGAGAGACATCGCCCCGGTCGTGAAGCGCTTGACGATCTCTCTTGCAGACTCGACCTCATCTATCGCGACGGGGCTCTCCTCGAACCTGAAGAGGCCGCGCAATGTAGCGAAGCGCGCACTATGCTCGTCGAAGTGACGGGTGAACTCCTTGAAGGTCTCGAAATTCCCGGTCTTTACGGCGCGCTGGAGGGGAGGGATGCTCGTCTGGTTCCACTGATGGTACTGGCCCTGCGCCCTGAGCTGGTACTCGCCCCCGACCTCGAGCTCCCCTGCGTTGTCCTCGGCGGCAGAGAAGGCACTCGTGTGGCGTTCGAGCGTCTCGCGCGCTAAAGCATCCATTCCTACGCCGCCAACGCGCGAGGCGGTGCCCGTAAAGCACCTGTCTATGAGCTTCTGGTTCAGGCCCACGGCCTCGAAGATCTGGGCCCCACAGTAGGAGAAGAGCGTGGAGATGCCCATCTTGGAGATGACCTTGAGCAGTCCCTTCCCTACAGCCTTGACATAGTTCTTCGCCGCTTCCTCGGGCCCGACGCCCTCCATGAGATGCGAGCCTGCGAGATCTTCTATCGTCTCGAAGGCGAGGTATGGGTTCACGGCGGTCGCGCCGTAGCCTACGAGGAGGGCGAAGTGGTGGACCTCGCGCGCCTCAGCAGTCTCGACGACGAGGGTCGTGGCCGTCCTTATGCCTGCCCGCACCAGGTGGTGGTGAATGCTCGCGGTGGCGAGGAGACTAGGTATCGGGGCCTGCGTCTCGTTAACGCCTCTGTCGCTCAAGACCAGGACCGCAGATCCTGCCTTGACCGCGCTCTCGGCCTTCTCGCAAAGCCTGCCCAGGGCCTCCTCCATCCCCTCCTCGCCGGCCGAGACGGGGAACAGGGTCGAGAGCGTCGTTGAGCTCGCCCTTTCGTCGCCGAGAGCCCGGATCTTCTCCAGTTCTGCCGCCGTGAGGACCGGCTGGTCGATGAGCACCCGCCTGCAGTGCTGATCCGTCTCGTCGAAGAGGTTCTGCTCGGGCCCGAGGCTCATCTTGAGCGACATGACCAGCTCCTCGCGCAAGGGGTCTATCGGAGGATTGGTGACCTGCGCAAAGTGCTGCTTGAAGTACGAAAACAGGAGCTGTGGCCTCTCGGAGAGCACGGCCAGAGGCGTGTCCGTGCCCATGGAACCGTCAGGCTCCTTGCCATTCTGGGCCATCGGAGCGAGGAGTATGCGCTGGTCCTCGATGGTGTAGCCGAAGGCCCGCTGGCGCTCTAGGAGCGAAGCCGGCTCGGGACGCGGGTCGACGTCGGGCTCGGGAAGCTCGTTCAGGTGGATCTCACCCTCCTCGAGCCAACGCCTGTACGGCTGCCGCCCGAACAGCGGCCTCTTGACGTCCTCGTCGTGCAGCAGCTCGTGCCGCTCGGTGTCGACGACGAGCATCTTGCCTGGCTGGAGTCTCCAACGTTCGATCACATCCTCAGCAGGCACCCTCAAAGCCCCGTCCTCCGATGCCATGATGACCCTGCCGTCACGGGTGACGGAGTACCGCGCGGGACGCAACCCGTTCCTATCCAGCGTGGCGCCGACGATACGGCCGTCGGTGAAGGCGACCGCAGCAGGGCCGTCCCACGGCTCCATGAGGGCGCTGTGGTACTGATAGAAGGCGCGCCTGTCCGGGTGCATCAACCCGTCGTTCTCCCAGGCCTCGGGGATCATCATGGCGACCACGTGCGGAAGGCTTCGCCCGGCGAGGTGCAACAGCTCCAGGGCGTTGTCGAAGGAGGCAGAGTCGCTCTGGCCGGGCAGGATGACCGGTGAGAGCTTCTCCAAATCCTCCCCAAAGAGCTCCGAACGCAGACGGCTCTCGCGGGCCCGCATCCAGTTCATGTTGCCCCTTATGGTGTTGACCTCGCCGTTGTGCGCAATGTAGCGGTAAGGGTGCGCGAGCTCCCAGCTACCAAGGGTGTTCGTCGAGAACCGTTCGTGGACTAGCGCTATCGCGCTTGCGAACGCCGCATCCCCGAGGTCGGGATAGAACCGCGACAACTGCCGGCCCTTCAAGAGTCCCTTGTAGATGATCGTCTTCGAGGAGAGGCTGACGACGTAGCATCCGTGCGAGTCCTCGACGGCCTTGTGCAGCCGGCGCCTGATCACGTAGAGCTTCCGCTCAAAAGCCGCCTCGTCTCCGCCGCGGCGCTCTATAAAGAACTGCCTGATACGTGGCATGACGCTGCGGGCGACGTTACCGATCGCCTCGGGCACGATGGGTACGTCCCTGAAACCGAGGAGATCCTGGCCCTCCTCGGCGCAGATCGCCGCGAGCCGACCCTCACAGCCGAGCCCCTCGACCTCCCCCGACTCGAAGAGCATCCCCACCCCGTAAAATCCCGCCTCGGGAAGCTCGATACCAAGCTTTTTACATTCCTTGCGGAAGAAGCCGTCGGGGATCTGGGTGAGTACGCCGGCCCCGTCGCCCGTCTCAGGGTCGCTCCCCGTCGTCCCCCTGTGCTCCAGGTTGTGCAGGACCTCGAGACCCTCCTCGACCGTCTCGCGCGTCCTTTGCCCGTCGAGCCTCGCTACGAACCCGAGCCCGCAAGCATCGTGCTCGTACATGGGGTCGTAAAGTCCGGCTCCAGGGGTCAACAAGTCCTCTCCTATGGCGTCCAGGGTGCGGAACGCCCATTTTTACACGAATTTCCAACAGAGCACAAGTGGGTACCAATCCTGTTGCATACTAGTAACTGGTAAGGCTCCTGGAAAACGTTCTTTGAGGGTTTTGGTGCGCGGGCAGAGCTACAGCTCGTCGAGGGATCTCCGAAGCTCTTCCTCTTCCTCGAGCAGCACGGAGAGTTGTATGCGCAGCTCTGCAGCCTCGGTCTCTACCTCGGCGAGGCGCAGGGTGAGTTTTCTCTCGCGGGCGGCGGTCTCGGGGTCGCGCCGTTTGGCGCGGTAGCGCTCACGGATGCCCTTTAAGCGTTCTGCGGCGTCGCGGCGCACGCGTTCGCGGTCGGCCTTGAACTCCTCTCCCTGCACGTACTCCCTGACGCGCTTCACCCGCGCGTCGGAGAGAAGGTCGGAGATGATCTCCGCCGAGGTCTGTTTGAAGAATCTGTTGGCCACGGGCTTCCTCCTTCTATTCCGCCTGATTGTACCCGCTGGGGGTGGATGAGGTTATCCTCTGGCGGCCTTTGCGACGTCCCTTACGAGGATGCGTCCGCCAGAACCCGTGCCCTCGAGGCCGGAGAGGTCCACGCCCAGCTCCCTGGCCTTGTTCCTGGCTGCTTCCGTCACGTCCGGTTCTCCGGACTCTTCCGCTTCTCCACCCGCCGGTGGACCCGAGACATCGCCCGTCTCATTCACGACCTCGGTGTCGGGCGTTGTGTCTTCCTGAGCTCCTGCCGTCTGGTTCACCGACCCCAACTCCTGGCGGAAGAACTGGGGACTGTGCTGCAGGGATGCCAGCACCTCGCTGAAGATAGCCCGCACGTTGTCCAGGCGGGCCTTCAGCTGGGCCTGGGCTTCGACACCCTTGACCGTCAGCTTCACCTCGCCCAACTCCGCTTTGAGGCCGACATTGATCTGGACCAGGTCCGCGAGCACAGCCTGGAGAGCTACCCGAACCTGTAGGTCCTCGACCTCCAGGTCGATCTCCTCCACGTTGAGCTTCGGCACGTCCAGCACTACGTCGGGATCACCATAGGTTTCCCCGCGGTCGTCCGTGTGGTGGACGGCGTCCCCTTCGTCCCGGCTCATACGCCCGTCGTCCTCCACCGCCGGACGCTCCCCACTTTGCGGCTCAGATCTTCTGGATGCCATAACCCCTCGTCTCTACGGAACATCTCGCTACTCGTCTGTCGTGCCCCTCCCACGCCGTTAGTAAACTCGTTCTAACACCCCCGCAGTAATGTCAGTGTCTGACTTCGATGTAAACGGGGTATAGACACAGGTATGCGGGATGTTGGAAGATGACGGCGTTCTTCCGGATAAAGCAGACGACGTTTGGTCAGGAGGCCTAGATGACGCAAGGCAATCAACAGCAAGGCCAGCAGCAACAGCAAGGCCAGCAACAGAGCCCGGCGCAGATGCTGACACGTGCCTTGAGCGAGATCAGGCGCGTCCAGAACCTGCTCGAGCTCAACTACCCGAACCAGGCCGACGCTATCAAGATGCAACGGGAGGCAGGGGACCTGATCTGGCAAATAATACAGTCTATGCAACAACAGCAACAGCAGCAGGGCCAACAGTAGCCCGAGTCTAACATCACACAGCACGCGAGCACGCTCAGCGGTCCAGCGCAGCGAACCCGACGGCCCTGACCCTAGCGCGTCCAGAGGTTTCTCAGGGCGTCACGGTTGCCGGACGACCAGTCATCCATCGTGTCCTGCCACGCCCGAAGAAAAGGGGTCACCAGATCTTCCGTGCTCCGGGGGCCATCCTCTTTCACGGCGTCCTTAGCCACGCTGCCCGCGCCGGAAATCTCATCCCTCATGGCGCACGCGAACGTAAACAGGTCGTGATCTCCGCCGGCGTCAGGGTGCAGCCGTGCCAGGAGTAACCGCCACATTCTCCTATCTTCGAAGGCTACGAGCCGCTCGGCGTCCCTCGTTACGGACACTACACAGGACCTCCTCTGTTTCGCGCATTCTATGCTAGAATGAAAAGCGCTGTAAACCTTGTTG
>DATDKO010000269.1:0-6256 GCA_036519935.1 Rubrobacter sp.
CCGCTCGCGGAGCAATCGGAAGTGTGGCACTGTGATAGGCGGGCATCGGGAATGCACACTGGAAAAACTCGGTCGGGGCTTGTTCGACGTGCTGGTGATCGGCGGCGGCATAGTCGGGGGCAGGGTTGCTTTCGACGCGGCGCGGACAGGTCTTCGGGTGGCGCTAGTGGACGCGCGGGACTTTGGTGGGGCTACATCAGGGGCTTCCGCGCGCCTGGTCCACGGTGGACTTCGCTACATTGGAACAGGCGATTTCAGGCTCGTGCGTACGGCTTTGAGGGAGCGCGACGTCCTCGCGTCCCGCGTCGCGCCGCATATTGTCAGGCCGCTGCCTTTCGTGTTGTCTGCGGCCGGAGGGCGCCAGCGCTCAAGATGCGCGGCCGGACTGCTTGTCTACGCCGCGCTCGACGGGTTCAGGAGTCCGCTTCCCCGCTTCATCACACCGGAGGAGGCCGGCCATCTCGTGCCGCCCCTTTGCGTGGGCGATGCCGCCACACACGCCGTCCACTACGAGGCCAGGACCAACGATAGCCGTCTGGCCCTCGCCACCGTGACCGCCGCCACGCGTTCCGGGGCCGTGGTAGCAAACTATCTAAGGGCTGTAGACTTGGATCTGACGCCGGGCAGGATCTCACGCGTGTCGCTACAGGGACGCGAGGGAGAGGTCATCGTCAGGTGCAGGGCCGTGGTCAACGCCACAGGCCCGTGGTTGGATCTCATGAGGAAGATGGAGGATTCTGGTTGCGAGCCAGTCACCCGTCTGAGCAAAGGCATACACGTTGTCCTTCGACCTGATGAACATTGGCGGGCGGGCGTAGCCGTCTCTCAGGAGGATGGACAGCACCTCTACGCCGTGCCTTGCGAAGACAGGATCCTCCTCGGCACCACCGAAGAGGAATACTGCGGCGACCCCGCCGGCGCGGCCGCGGAGCCCGAGGACGTCTCCTATCTCCTCGAAATGGCCAGCCAATTCTTACGCCCCGAGATGCTCCGTCGCGAGCACCTCATCTCTGCTTTCGCGGGGCTGCGCGTCTTGCCAAGGGGGGAGGAAGCGACGCTCCATGCCAGCCGGGACCACCTCCTGAGCGTCGGGCCTGGCGGGATGGTCTCGGTGGCAGGCGGCAAGCTGACCACCCACCGTCGGATAGCCCTCGATGCCCTGCGACATCTGCCTTATAGAGTCAGGCCGCGGAGACTCTACCTCAGCGACGCTCCTCTCCCCGGCGCCTCACCTGCTCCCGGTCCGGTGCTCTATTCCCACCTAGACGGTTCGACGGTGGATCATCTCTTAAACCTCTACGGTTCAGAGACTGGAAATCTGATCGGCTACAGCCAAGCGAAGGACAACGCGCTAGAAAGGATAACGCCGGGAGCACCCGACGTATGGGCGCAGGTCTACCATGCGATCCGCGAAGAGTGGGCCCTGACCGCCGAGGACGTCATTTACCGCAGAACCACTCTTGGTCTGCGCGGCTTCGATACGCCAGGGATCAGGCAGAGGATCACCACAGTTCTCGAAGCCGGGGCCCAAATAACACCACCCGGACTTTTCGAGCCGACTTTGAGGAGGGTAGTATGAGAGGAGCCAGGGTCGCGTAAGGTCAACGTGTCCGCTCTAGTGGGAGAGGAACGTATCTTGGGGGAGTTTTCGACAACCGTATTGTTGCCAAACAACAAACACGGGTGAACTCAGATTTCGTGCCCTACTCTCCGAGAGCGGCGTCGACCGGTTAGAACTGGCGAGGTGCTTGCCGTAGTTTTCCACTAGGGCTAGGCGGCTCTTGAAGTCCAAAGGACCGGGCTGTGCAGGATCATGGATTTAAACTTCGGAGAATTCTACTTACTACGAACTTCGGTGAATAAGGAAAAGAGCCCGGAGAACGCGAAGGTGCTCCGGGCTCTTTTCCGATTCTCTATTTACTGCTGCACCGAGACTCCTACTCCGAATCGGCCACGGGGAGGAGCTTCTCTACTGACGGCTCCCCCAGGAAGGATCTAGGCCAGCGTGCGCCAGGCCACACCTGCATGGTCTCGCCAGATCAGGAAGGCTCATACGGCTCGCGGGGCAAGGAACGAGCTCAGCGCCGCCAGCATCTCCTCGGGAGCCTGCTCGGCGCCGGGGATGACCACGGTCTGCAAGTCGTCCGCGACTGGTTTCATCCCGTTCCCGGCCTCTTCACCCCAGCTCGCCCTCACCGCGTCAACGTGTTGGTGGCGCTGGCGCACTTGGCGTTGCTGGGCATGCATGTCTGAGCGGAACCCGGGCGTAGGGCTCCTTGGCCGAGCTACTCCTAGGCCGTACTTCCGAGAACTCCGTACACGCGAAGTTCGCAGATAACTCCTTCTACGAGGCTGGGTGAATAAGGGCAAGAACATGGATCGACTGGCAACACGCCCCTATGTCCCTAGTATCCTCCGGGAGTACATAGCGAGATATCGCGATCCCTGAGACTTTTCACGAGGAGGCGTGAAGTTCTCCCACCAGTCTCCGGTAGGCGTCTGGGTCAGTAGCGCCCTCGCAGTTGAAAAGTAGGACGCGGCTCTCGCGGTTCACACCCAGCGCCCTGCGCACCTCCTCCTGTTGCTCGCGTTGATCGCCGGAGCTCTCCCCACGTAGAAGCCACAGCAGGCCGCCTAAGCCGGCCGCCCCCGTCTCGCCCGAGACGACGCCCGATGCGGCCATCAAGCGTACGGCCTCGCGGGCCGGCTCGTCGTCCATAGCGACGAGAACATCTATGCCCCTCGACACGATCGGCCAGGCGACCAGCGAAGGTCGCCCACAGTTAAGGCCGGCCATGATGGAGTCGTGCGGCCCGGGCACGGATACGATGCGCCCCTCCTCCACCGACCGCAGCAGGCAGGCCGCGTCGACGGGCTCTACGCCCAGCAGCTTCGGGCGCCGAGAGGTATGCAGACCGCGGAAGTGGCGGGTCACGGCGGCGGCGAAGGCGCCTACGCCGATCTGCACCACCACCAAGTCGGGAGCCGCCTCTTTTCGTCTTTCGAGCTCGTCGTCGATCTCCCAGAGCATAGTCGAGTAGCCTTCGATCACCCAGGAAGGTATCCGCTCGTAGCCCGGCCAGGACATGTCCGATACCACGAGCCCGCTCTCCCCTTCTTCCGTGGCCGAGCGTTCGACGGCCTCATCGTAAGTGCCGTCGACCACTATCACCTCTGCCCCCTCGCCGGCTATGGCTTCGCGCCTGGCGGCTGCCATGCCCTCGGGCACGAAGATCTTCGCCCCGAGCCCCAAGAGTCTCGCCACCCGCGCTAGCGCGCGACCGTGGTTGCCGTCGGTGGCCGCCACGAGATCGAGGGGACGCAGGGGTTCTAGGCTCTCTTTAAGTGCCTCGACCGTCTCCCAATCCTCGAACGCGCCCTTCGGTAGGCGCTCCTCCAGCGCCCGGTAGACCGCCCAGGAAGCCCCGAGCACCTTGAAGGCCGGCAGTCCCAGCCGGCTAGACTCGTCCTTCACCAGAACCTTGCCCACACCCAGCGCGTCGGCGAGTCCGGGCGCACTTAGCAGTGGGGTCTCCTCGTAGCCCGGCAGGCGCTTGTGAAACCGTAAGGGGGACCGATCCGGGAGCTGCTGCCCGTCGAGGGTCCCCACAGCGACCGTATTAACGAGAGCCGTGATACTCAGTCGCCGACCTCCTCTATGGTTAGCATTCGGCGATGGCGGCGCGACCTGCGCACCACAAGCATGATGCCACCGACCAAAGGCAGGTGCGAACTTCTTGAAATGCCGCACATACGAACGTCGGAGAACACGTCTTCCCAGCACTCCGGTGAATAGGGCTACTTGCCCCGAAGGATGTGATGCGGGGACCTCTCTCGGCTCAAGGGAGGGGTCCAGCCGGCTCAGGACGATCCTTCAGAGGGCAGAGGTAAGGTGCCAAGAAGCTCGTGGGCGTGGTGCTCACGCCAACCCTACGTCCGGCCCTGGCCCACCGTGGCGGAGAGCCGCACCTCACAGGTGTGCTCGCTAATCCGTTGCATTCGGATATTACGTGCTAAGACGGAGCCCGCCAAGGGCAGCGCGTGACCGAGCTATAAGCCCTGCGGATAACTCACCAGCGGCGCGAGGATCGCCGGAAGCCCCGCTTCTAGTCGGATTTCTCCCTACAGGCTGCACCTGAAGGCGCTCAGGCGGCAACATCGCGCTCCTTGTGGGGCTTCTGAGGATAGCCTGGGCCCAGTACTAACATCCACCGCCTTACCACATCTATCCCACCCTGTAGCGAGGCGCATGGAGTCGTCCTTGTAGTTAGGGGACGGTTGCCCTGATCCTGACCAGTCAGGACGGGGGCTATGCAGAATTCCGCAATTGAACTTCTACCAAGAAGACCCCCAAGCCGAAGTTCCGATGAGGGCAGGAGGGTGAATCTCTTGCCGGCGTCCTAACGCCCGAGCGGGGCGAGGACTTCTGCGATCGACTCAGCAAAGGCACCGAGAAGAGTGCCCTCCTCGTCGGCGTGGTCGGGGTTAATCTCGGTTATGGTCAGCCCAGAGAACGTCGGGCTCTGCACGAACACCTTCAGACACGAGATCGCCTCTCGCACTTCGAGACCGGCTCCTTGCTGTGGGACGTCGGCTAGCGGGCAGTCGGTGAAGTCGATCACGTCGAGGTGTACAAGAAACCGCCGGGCCCTATCCTCGATCTCGGTCAGCGCCTCGGCAGCGACCTCTTCGACCTTGCCCCGTATCGCCCCCAAGGGATAGCGTGGCATCCTCCGATGCGCGAGGGCGTCGGCTTCAGCTGCGCTGAGCTCACGCGGATTGTAGCCGAACAAGACGATCATCTCTTCGGCAAATAGGGGATAGCGCGGCCCCATTCGGCTAAGATCTTCGGCCGTTCCCTCCTCCGCGAGCATGTGCGCCACCCCCATCGAGTCGAGGATGCCCGAGGGGCTCGTTAGGGGGATGTTGAGGTCCGCATGTCCGTCGACGTAGAGGAGACCCAGTTCCCCCTCGCGGTCGCTCCGCAAAGTGCCGGTCGATACGCCGAGCTCGATGGTGCAATCGCCCCCGAGGACTAGCGGGACTTGGTCAGCCCACAGCGTCGCTTCAACCCGGTCGGCCACCTGCGCGGCGACTTCGACCACGGCTACCAGATTCTGGTGGTGGCGTTGGCGCTTGTCGGGGCGGAACCGCACGCGCGGCAGATCGCCGTGGTCGTCCACGTGTAGGCCCGCGTCTTCAAGCCGCTCGATCAACCCGACTGTGCGCAGCGCGGCTGGTGCCTTCTCCTGCCCAGGCCAGTGGGCTCCGGCGCTAGAGGGTGCGCCTATGAGACCTATCGTGCGTGGCATATGCGCAGCTTACCGCGTCTTCCGCTTCGAGCGCCACCGGCACAAGGCATTCCTGTGTCCTCACGTCCCGAACTGCGAAGAACCCGGTGCAGGCGAAGATCCGAGAATCCACCTTCCACGCACTCGGGTGAATTGGGGCAAGGAGAAGGGCCATACCCACCTAGACGAACCCCATAAGACAAAGCATGCCGAGGAATGGAGCGTGCTACGCATGGCCGGATCTCACCACAACCCCACGCGCTTGCACGGGTGCTTCGAGGGGGGCAAAGTTAGGTTCATCCGCAGACATGGCACACCGTGGGAGGGCAGAGATGATCATCCAAAAAGGGCAGGCACCGGTGGATAGGGGAACCGAGGAAGACGAGCAGACCTACGGCGTCCGCGACTCGGTGCACCTCTCCGACGAGGGCGGGTTGACCCAGTTCGTCGCCCACCTCCAGACGCTGCAGCCGAGGTCGCGCTCTTCCGACCGGCACTGGCACGAAGAGGAAGACGAACTCCTCTACATGCTTTCTGGCTAGGCTACCGTCATAGAGAGGACGGCCCCCACACGCTACACCCCGGCGACACGGCTTGCTGGCCTGCGGGTACGGCGAACGCCAACCAGGTCGTGAACCGTTCGCGGGTGCCCTGCTCCTACCTCATTTTCGGCTCAGGAGCGGTGCCCGACGTCGTCCACTACCCAGAGCGGGGAGAGGTCCTGCACGCCTTCGACGACGGGACATGGCGGCTCGAGCCCACCGACGGGACCCTCATCAAGGAAGGAAGAGAGCCCTGAGCGAGGGAAGCAGGTAGGACCTTTTCAGACTTCCGTCAAGGCTAAGTTCGCAGAATTCACCTTCTACGCACTCTGGTGAATAGAAGCCTTACCTGCACCTGCACAGCGTGTTGGTGAGCTTACCGGGAAGCGAGCGGAAGACGCCCAAGCACTTCCGCTTCCAGCG